>DAOLFI010000555.1:0-3356 GCA_035326385.1 Niabella sp. | reverse complement strand
GACGATAGTACAGGTAACACATTCAGAAAAAAATGCGGCATATGGTAAGCGCATCGTGAACCTGCTGGACGGTATGATCAGTAATGCTTAAATAATCAACAGATGAAAGGAATCAGAAAAAAGCGAATACCATTCCTATCGCTGGTATTGATGTTGCATATTGTTGCTTTTGCTGAAGCTCAGAAAATAATGACGCTTAAGGAATGCATTGAAACCGGCATTGAAAAAAACTTTGATGTTGAGCAGCGCCGCATTACCGCAGAATCGGAAAAGATAAACTACAAACAGGCAAAGCTTAACCTGTTACCTGATCTAAACGGACAGGCAGGTTACAGCATTAACCAGGGCCGCAGCATTGACCCCTTCACAAACTCACCGGTTACACAGTCATTCAATGCATCCAGCTATAGCTTAAGCAGTGGCATCATATTGTTCAGTGGCCTGTCAAAAATAAATTTAATGAAACAGGCCGGCCTGGGCTGGCAGGCATCACAGATGGAATTGCAGCAGCAAAAAGACAACCTGTCTGTCAACATTATCCTCGCGTATCTGCAGGTATTAAACCTCACAGAACAATCGGCCATGTTGAAAGAACAGGAGGCGCTTTCTTTAAAGCAGGTAGAAAGGCTGGTCATTTTAAACAATGAAGGTTCTATTAAACCATCAGACCTTTCAGATATGCAGGGACAATACGCTAATGACCAGCTGGCTATAACTGACAATTATAACAACCTTGAATCCGCAAAGCTCAGCCTCTTCCGCTTAATGAACATCCCATATGACGGATCTGTTATCTTTGAAAAAGTTGACGCCGATGTATTATCCCTTATACAGCAGCCGGATAGTAAATCCGTTTATGAAACGGCCCTGCGCAACCTGGCGCTTGTAAAAGGAACGGACCTCAGAACATTAAGCGCTCAAAAGGCTTTTAAAGCCGCCAAAGGTGGATTATGGCCTGTTTTAAGTCTTGGAGGTAATTTATATACGCAGTATTCAAGCGTGGCTACACAAAGCAGCCTGTTAAATACAGCATTCGCACAATCAGAAAATTATGTGTTTGTAAACGAACAGCAGGTTCCTGTATTTGAAAAGCAATACCATTATGCTCAATCACGTATTCCATTTGAAGATCAGCTCAACAATAATCTTAACTCCTCGCTGGGTGTTTCTTTAAGAATTCCTTTATTTAATGCTTTACAGCAGCGCAATAAAATGAAGCTGGCGCAGCTGGAGATACAGCGCAACGAAACTAACGCAGACGATACCAAAAGACAATTGCAGCAGGACATTGATCAGGCCACGCTGAATATGCAAACAGCCATAGACCGCTACAAGACACTGCTACAGCAGGTAAATTCTTATAAAGCATCTTTTGAAGCTGCAGAAGCCCGGTTTAATGAAGGTGCTGGAAATATTATAGATTATCTTACGGCTAAAAATAATCTGGGCCGCACTACCCGTAATTTATTGAATGCCCAATACGACTGCATCTTGAGGAGCAGGATACTCAGCTTTTACCAGGCTCACTCTTTATTCTGATATCGATGCTCTGCGAAACATGTTGTTTCGCCGGACTATGTTGTAGCCTTTGGCTACATTCATTTTCGTTATCATCTCCTGGATTTTGTCAGTCCGATTAACAGGCTCCAAATATTTTTTAATAACATACCACTGGTACGATCCTGGGGTAATAAAAAATTGAATGCGCTTTCTGAATTATTTTACAATATCCCCCTTTAGCCTCAGCAGCTCGGTTTCGGCTACTTTTAAATTATAACGGGCTGCTATCAGCCTGTCGTACGCCTGGGCAAGGCTCAGTTGCGCCTCCCTGAGCTGACCCAATGTAGCTGCGCTCAGTTTATAGGTTTCAAATACAATATTTACATTTTCCTCCGCCAGGCGGATACTCTCTTCTTCCAGGTGCAGCAATTTCTCCTGCTGCTGGTAATCTTTAAAAGCATTAATCACGGCAAGGCCGATCAGTGAACGCTGGTTATCATAATTCAGCTCCTGCAAACGAATACTTAACTCATCCTGCCTTATCTGCCGGCGAACTCTGAACTGGTTAAAAATAGGAACCGTGGCGGTAAACCCGTAATTATACCCGTTCACCTGGTTAAATAAAGTAGAGAAATTATTCAAAACCCTTTTATTAATGGTACGGCTATAATTATACGCTGTTCCAAAAGAAAGGGTAGGCCACATATCTGCTTTGGTTTCCTTTAAGGTATATTTTGCTATGTCTATACCGGAACGGGCCCGTAAAAGCGCAGGATTCGTTTTTTCAAGACTTTGCTGTATATCACCTAAGGTTATGGTGGCATTTAAAGGAATAGTATCAGGTACAGCAAACTCATGCTCCTTAATATTGCTGTTCATAGCCTGCGTCAATTGCTGCTTCAGCTGCGCTATTAGTGTTTCCTGCTGCATCTTCAATGCTTTCTGCGCATTAAGGTCTACTTTACTTTGCAATACATCAGGTTTGGCACCGCTGCCGATCTCCAGCTTATATTGAGCTAAACGGGCCCTGTCGTCATTTAAACGGATCTGTACATCAGTAGCTCTTACCTGTTGCTGCTGCCGGGCAATATTATAGTAAGTAGTAATCACCTGCGCAATAGTGTTGATTACCTGCTCCCTGGCAGCATAAGTACCTGCTTCTAACAAAGCTGCCGCTTTATCCCGCGTGGCAAACATTTTAAAACCATCAAACAATACCCAGTCCAGGCCCACACTTGCCTGCAGGTTATTGGACCGCACCCCTTTCGATTTACGTTCGCTACCATCAGCAAGAGTCTGGCGCTGGTTATTATTATTGAAAGTTCTGCCCGCACCTGCATTCACAGTTGGCAAAAAAGCAGCATTACGATAACTATAATCAATAGCAGCCACCAATGAATCGTTTTTCGCGATCTGTATATCATAATTGTTTTGCAATACAGTAGCAATAGCTTCCTCCAATGTCAGGATACGCTGGCTGCGGGCACTGGCGCATAAAACAGCAGCGGCAAGCATTGCTAAACAAATCTTATGAATATAGGCTCGTTTCATCCTGTTATATCAAATGCTGATGATTAAATCTGTTATTCTTTATTTTCCGGCAGATCCATTTTCTCTTGTTCTTCCACCAGTATCTCTTCAAAAGTTTTCACCTCCCTGTTAGAAGCCATATAGGTATAAATAGCCGGCAATACATATAAAGTAAGCACCAAAGAAAATACAATACCGCCCACTATCACTATACCTAACGGGATACGGCTGGTTGCAGCAGCACCTAATGATAAAGCAATAGGCAAAGCGCCCAAAGCCATGGCCAGGCTTGTCATTAAAATAGGCCGTAAACGTTGCCCGGCAGC
>DAOLFI010000554.1:0-3357 GCA_035326385.1 Niabella sp. | reverse complement strand
GGCTATGAGAAGCATGAGAGCGGGAGGTTCATCTGTAAGAGACAATAACCTGAATGCCATTTCTGATAATCTTAAAAAATTTGAATTTGGCGGCGCCAATAAAAAAGGTGTTTATTTTGATGAGGTAAACAGGCAATACCTCCTGAATATCAGGGCTATTTTTGCTGAAGCAGCCGGTAATCTTGCTGATGCAGGCAAAACGGAGGAAGCTGTTAAATTGCTCAATAAAGAAGCGGAAGGTATTGATCCTGAAAACCTGCCTTATGGTATGGCAAGCCGTTACAGCCAGCACAATCAAACAGGTATACTGCTCACTGAATCCTATTATAAAACAGGCAAGCTGGATCAGGCCAGGAAAATTGCTGCTGACGTAAGAAAAGATATAAACGGCCAGAGAGCGTATTATGATTATCTTAAAAAAGAGCGACCGGAATATTATGCCGGGCTGGAACATACCGAGGTGATACTAAACGAAATAATGGACGAAGTGCTGAACCAGGTAGAACAGCAGTATGATCCTTTGAAAAAAGCCGCTAAAAATCCGGCCCAGGAGCTTACCCCTGACCAATTATTAAAAGCAGCAGACAGCGCCCAACAGGCTGTCGGTCAATAAAACAATAGCTTAAAAATACACAGAGGCTGTCCTTTAAAAACGGGCAGCCTTTTTTAGTTGACAGATGAGAGATGACGGAGGATAGACGTTAGATTTTAGTATTTCGTATTTAGACCATTGAATATTGATATATTGAAAATTGATTATTGAATATTTGCCGATTATGTATAGAATATCCGAACACTAAAAACTGAAGGCTGAAGGCCAGACGCTAAAAGCTTTATGCATCAAGCCCTATGCCTTTGGCCTTTACCAGACCAAAAACCTGTAACTTGTAACCAGCAACTTGCAAAGCTTTATGCCTTCGGCTTCCTGCCGCAACCATCATATCAACTGTCATCCATCAGTTGTCAACTTATCAACCATTAAAGTGTTATATTTAAGTATGCGCGGATTTCATTTTTCAAAATTCGATATCAACCAGCAGGGCAAATTGCCTTTTGAAAAATTGCTGGATGTTTTTATGCAGCTGCTCACCTACACCAGTGGTGATGTAGGCGAAGCTTTGCAATGGCTGAACCAGTTAGACAAGGAATACCAGCTTACAGATGAGGAATATGGTATAGGTGATTTCATTGAAGACCTGAAAGCGAAAGGATATATTACCGAAGACCAGCAAAAAGGAGAAATAAAGATCACTCCCAAAACAGAACAGGGCATCCGCAAAAAAAGCCTCGAAGAGATTTTCGGGAAGCTGAAAAAAAGCAAACAGGGCGACCATAAAACATTCAGGCCCGGCCAGGGCGATGAAACCAATCCTGAAACACGCCCCTTCCGGTTTGGGGATATGCTGGAGCAGATAGATTTTACAGAGTCCATAAAAAATGCGCAGATCAATCATGGCGTGGAAAGCTTTTCGCTGCGCGAGGATGATTTAAGCATCCGCGAAACAGACTTTAAAGCGCAAACCTCTACGGTTTTGATGATCGATATCTCTCACTCCATGATCCTTTATGGCGAAGACCGCATTACTCCGGCTAAGAAAGTAGCAATGGCACTGAGCGAGCTCATCACTACACGTTACCCTAAAGACACGCTGGACATTGTAGTGTTTGGTAACGATGCCTGGCCGGTAGAAATAAAAGATCTTCCCTATTTACAGGTAGGCCCTTATCATACCAATACCGTTGCCGGACTGGAGCTGGCTATGGATATTTTAAGGAGAAGGAAAAACCCGAACAAGCAGATCTTTATGATAACAGATGGCAAGCCCACCTGCCTGAAAATAGGTAAACGTTACTATAAAAATGCTTTCGGCCTGGACCGTAAAGTAGTCAACCGCTGTATGAACCTGGCGGCGCAATGTAAAAAGAACAAGATCCCTATCACCACATTTATGATAGCCACAGACCCTTACCTGCAAAGGTTTGTACAGGAATTTACCGAAATGAATCACGGTAAAGCTTACTTTGCTTCTTTAGATAACCTGGGAAGCTTTATCTTTAAGGATTTTGAAAGCGGCAAGTCGAAGAATGTTTTCTGATTTGCTAAAACGCAAATAACAAAAGATCAAGTTCTTTAAAATAACAAAATGAATGTCATACAAGCATTGCATATAAGGTCATTAGAATGACAAAACAAGTGATAAGATCCATGTCACGGTGAGCCTGACGAACCGTACCTTTCAAACAAAAATGTCCTTCGTCAAGCTCAGGACGACATTAACTTTGATCTACTTAAACTTCTTGTCATTAACAGCTTGTCGAAGCATGGTTTGATATAAGATGTCCCCTTCGTCAAGCTCAGGGTGACAAACCAGTTATTTAATCAATACATCATTAAATCTAATACATCGTGGTCAAAACACTTGGCGAATTAAAAAAATCGGGTTACAAACCCCAATCCATAAAAGAAGAAATAAGACAAAACCTTATCAGCAGGCTAAAGAGCGGGGAAACCACTTTTCCCGGCATTGTAGGTTATGAAGATTCTGTAATCCCTGAAACGGAAAGGGCCCTGTTAAGCAAACATAATATACTGTTACTGGGTTTACGCGGACAGGCTAAAACGCGCATGGCACGCCAGATGACGGAGCTGTTAGACGAATATATTCCCGTGGTTGCAGGCAGCGAGATCAACGATGATCCGTTAAACCCGGTTTCAAAATATGCCATTGACCTGATAGCAGAAAAGGGAGACGACACTCCTATCGAGTGGCTGCACCGCAGCCAGCGCTATGGCGAAAAGCTGGCTACTCCTGATGTTAGTGTGGCTGATCTGATCGGCGACATTGACCCGATCAAGGCCGCCAACCTGAAGCTCAGCTTTGCAGATGAGCGCGTGTTGCATTATGGCCTTATTCCGCGCAGCAACCGCAGCATCTTTGTTATAAACGAATTGCCCGACCTGCAGGCACGTATCCAGGTATCGCTGTTCAATATACTGGAAGAAGGTGATATACAAATACGTGGTTTTAAATTAAGGCTGCCGCTGGATATCCTTTTTGTGTTCACCGCCAATCCGGAAGACTACACCAACCGCGGATCTATTGTAACACCATTAAAAGACCGCATCCAAAGCCAGATATTAACGCATTATCCCAAAACGCTGGAACATGCGCTGGACATTACTGACCAGGAAGCCTTTGTGCATGGCGATGTAATAGAAAAAGTAATGATCAGCGACCTTGTAAAACGCCTTATTGAGCAGGTGGCTTTTGAAGCACGTAATAGTGAACTGGTAGATAAAAAAAGTGGCGTAAGCGCCCGACTCACCATTTCTGCAAGGGAAAATGCAGTAAGTGC
>DAOLFI010000553.1:0-3362 GCA_035326385.1 Niabella sp. | reverse complement strand
CAGGCTGATTGACCTTATTGAAAGAAAAGCCATTCACCTCGAAGATATTAACTATGTAGTACTGGATGAGGCGGATGAAATGCTGAACATGGGCTTTAAAGAAGATATTGAGTTTATTCTTAAAGAAACCATTAACCGCCATAGCATGTGGCTGTTCAGCGCTACTATGCCTCCGGAAATCAGAAGCGTTAGCAAACGGTTCATGGATAAGCCTGCAGAGATTGCTGTGGGTAAAGTGAATTCAACAAACGTAAATATTGATCACCAGTATTTTTTAACGCAGCATATAAACCGTTACGAAACACTAAAGCGTATTATAGATTTTAATCCTGGTATTTATAGTATCATTTTTACACGTACCAAGGCAGATGCACAGCAAATCACCGAGCAACTGATCAGGGAGGGTTATGATATTGACGCCTTACACGGAGATTTAACCCAGGCGCAGCGCGACAAAGTAATGGGCCGTTTCCGTGAAAAATCGCTGGAGCTGCTCATAGCAACCGATGTAGCAGCGCGGGGTATAGATGTACAGGGCATTACCCATGTCATTAATTATGAATTGCCCGACGATACAGAAGTATATACGCACCGGAGCGGCCGTACCGGAAGGGCGGGGAGAAGCGGTGTTTCTATTTCAATTGTTACGCCAAGAGAAGTATACCGTTTAAGACAGATAGAAAAGCTGGTAAATACCAGGTTTCACAAAATGGATATACCAAGTGGCAAAGATGTTTGCCGCAAACAGTTTTTTCATTTTATAGATAAAATGCTGAAAGCGGATATCAGCCACGGCGAATATGAGACGTACCTGCCTGTGTTGAAAGAGAAGTTTGAAGGAGTGGAAAAGGAGGAAATTTTACAACGTGTGGCGGCCCTGGAGTTTGACCGGTTTTTGAAATATTATGAGAACGCTGCAGATCTTAACCAGCGTACGGACAGAGAGCCTAAAGGTTCACGCGAAAGGCAGGGAGGTAAAGGTTTCTCCCGCGGAGGCAATTACCAGCGCCTGTTTGTAAACCTGGGAACCAAAGACGGTTTTTATAAAGCCAGCTTCCTGCAGTTTATTTTAGATATGAGTGGTTTGAGCAAAGAGGTATTAGGTAGTATTGATATGAAGGAAATGAACAGCTGGGTAGAGATAGAGCCTAATGCAGGTAAGAAAATGATTAAGGCCCTGGATGGCAAAAATTATCGTGGCAGAAAGATAAGGATGAATGATGCTGCAACCGGCGGAGGGGGGGGAAGGAAGAGATAGTCGGGAAAGTCCGAAGACGGAGGTCGGAAGTAAGCTCCCAGCCTTCAGCCTTTAACATTCAATATTCTACATTTAATATTTAACATTTTTAATCGCCTCCGGGCGATTTTTTTGTTCCGCTGTGCGAAGCGTCTTCGCTTCGCAATATTATTCTGTCGTCTGTGGCGACCGTTTGAATCGAAACTTTATACATTCAGAGGTCAGAAGTAGTCAGCCTTCCACCTTTTGCTTTTAGCCTTAAGCCCTATGCTTCAGCATTTAATATTTTACATTTCCATCGCCTCCGGGCAATTTTTTGTTTGCTGCATATCAACTTTTTTACAACAACATGTATACTTTTTTAAAATGTTTTAAATTTATAGAAACAAGGCTATATGAATTTTGATCTTACCGAAGAGCAGCTCATGATACAAAAAGCCGCCCGCGACTTTGCTCAAACCGAATGCCTGCCGGGCGTTATAGAACGCGATGAGCTGCAAAAGTTTCCTAAAGACCAGGTATCAAAACTGGCCGACCTGGGCTTTTTAGGTATGATGGTTTCAGAACAATATGGGGGCGCTGGAATGGACACAGTAAGCTATGTGCTGGCAATGGAAGAAATATCCAAAATAGATGCAAGTGTAAGCGTGTGTATGAGCGTGAATAACAGCCTTGTGTGCTATGGCTTGGAAGCCTATGGAACTGAAGAGCAAAAGCAGCAATACCTGGTACCATTGGCACAGGGTAAAAAAGGAGCGGAACTGTACATCGGCGCTTTTATGCTTAGTGAGCCCGAAGCGGGCAGTGATGCTACTTCTCAGAAAACCACGGCAGAAGATAAAGGTGATCATTATTTGCTGAACGGTACAAAAAACTGGATCACTAATGGAGGTACTGCTTCTATGTACCTGGTAATGGCTCAGACCGATGCCGGAAAAGGGGTTAAGGGGATTACAACATTCATTGTTGAAAAGGAATGGCCCGGTGTAACCGTGGCTGCGAAAGAAAATAAATTGGGCATTCGCGGAAGCGATACACATACAGTAATGTTTACCGATGTAAAAGTCCCCAAGGAAAACAGGATAGGAGAGGAAGGATTTGGCTTTACGTTTGCCATGAAAACCCTTGCCGGAGGCCGTATTGGTATTGCTGCACAGGCATTAGGTATTGCCAGTGGCGCTTATGAGCTGGCAAAGCAGTACGCTAAAACCCGTAAAACTTTTGGTACAGAAATAATGAACCACCAGGCCATTGCTTTTAAACTGGCTGATATGCACCTGAAAATAGAAGCGGCAAGGTTGCTGTGTTTAAAAGCTGCCTGGGAAAAAGATAATAAGAAAGACTATACTGTCAGCTCGTCAATGGCTAAGCTCTATGCCTCTGAAACTGCCATGTGGACGGCTATTGAAGCGGTGCAGGTACATGGCGGCTATGGTTATGTAAAAGAGTATCATGTGGAACGTCTGATGCGTGATGCGAAGATTACCCAGATATACGAGGGCACCAGCGAAGTGCAGAGAATAGTGATTAGCAGGGGAGTGCTGAAGTAACAGGGTTTGACCGTCCCGGTCTGCCCCGTATTCCCAAATGCTTTGTTTTATTGTTTATGTGGGGAAGCAGGCGGAGGTCGGCAGAGTTGTCCTATATTTACTACTGAAATGATCAATGCAAAACTGATAAGCTTATGATGAACGTTATTGAAATTACGCAGCTTAAAAAACAGTATAATGGTAATTATGTGCTGAAAGGTATTGACCTGCAGGCAGGTCGGGGAATGATACTGGGATACATAGGACCAAATGGTGCGGGCAAGAGCACAACAATTAAAATAATGGCAGGAATAATTGATGAATTTGAAGGCGATGTGAAAGTGCTGGGAATGGATGTGCGACAGTATCCTGTTGAGGTAAAACGTCGCATAGGCTATATTCCCGAGCTTGCTGCGTTATATGAAGTGCTCACACCTGTGGAGTACTTAAAGTTCACGGGCAAGCTATACGGGCTGAGCGACCAGGTGATTGCAGAGAAGGGTTGGGAGCTTTTGAAACTGTTTGACCTGGCAGATAAGGCGGAAATGCGTATGAGCGCTTATAGCAAAGGGATGCGCCAGAAAGTATTATTGATC
>DAOLFI010000552.1:0-3372 GCA_035326385.1 Niabella sp. | reverse complement strand
ACCTTTGAAATTAGGGTAACCTCCACTTACTGCAAAAAAAGCAGTTCTTCTAAGGTCATTGGCTTCATAAATGTCGTATAGTACGGTATCCACCTTTGCTCTTAAAGGTAATATTAGAGGGAACGCACCTCCAGTAGTCATTTCCACATAAAAGATAGTTTCTTTGTTAAAACGCTTGAAGGGATAGTTGGCTGTTAAATTACCAACATCACTATCTCCATTGTAATCCATCAGGTCGCTTTTTATATCAAGGCAAAGACCAGCGTATCGGTAGGCGCTATCATATAAGCGCATTGATAAATAAGTTCGGGCAAGTAAGCCATAGGCGGCTGCTTTTGAAGGTCGATATGGATGGTCTGGTAAAGGAGATAAATAACCACCAGCTAACTTTGTATCATTTATGATTTGGTTATAGGTTTCAGTTACTGTTGCTCTTTTTGATGGTACATTGAAATCTGAGGTAAGCCTTAATACAATACCCAAGTCCTTTTCAGATGATGATTCATCATAGGCTTTTGCATATATCCATGCCAATTGTTGAAAGAAAAATGATCTGAAGAATAATGCGCTGCCATATACATTATCCCATTGTACCGTATTATCCTTCGTTTTTTCGATTTTCTGCAACATCTCAAGGCAGTAGTTGGCATTATATATAGGGGTATAAGCCATTGACCAATCGTTAGCATATTGCAGCTCGTAAGGCGCCCTTTTATAAATGTGCCTGCCCCATTCGTTGATACTGGTAAAAAAATTAGCAGGTAAAAAATAATCGTCAGATGAAGCTTCTCCTGTAACAGGGCCTATATTGGTATTCATAACTCTGTTTGCATTATCAAGCAATGCCTGTAAATCGGAAAGTGTACTTGGGGTTGTGATTGCATTACTTGGTTTTTTATCCAGATATTTAGCGCAGGAGATCGCTGCTATCAAAATCGTTAAGAGAGCACTGTATAAAAGATATGTTTGCTTTTTCATTGATATTGTTTTAGTTAAAAATTGGTGCGAATGCCTACTGTGAATTGTTTGGGAGCTGGTGTCCCTGTAGGTGAATCAGGATCGACTCCTGAACGGTTTGCACGCCATATGATACCCAGATTGCTTGCGTTGGCATACAACTGTAGGCTCGAGAATAATTTGTTTTGGGCTCCTGACCTATAGCTATAAGCAATGTTGATATAATGTAGCCTTACCTGATCCCCTTTTACCACATTTACCTCAGAATTGTTATAAAAAATATCTCTGTCTCTATATTGTGGGTAATCAGTATAAACAGTAGCTGGTATATTGGTTGTATATTCATCTCCCGGTTGTTGCCAGCGTTTGTAATAATCGGCATGTGCAATGCTACCATTTATAACGCTTGAAGAAGTATAAGAACTTTTTCTAAAATAATAACCAGCCTTGTAGATAAGGTTAAAGGAACAACTAAAGCCTTTCCATTCCAGCCGGTTAATAAGAGAGCCAAAATGTATTGGTGTTGCAGACCCAAAGAAAACAATATTGCCGGCAGTTAAACCACTGTCGCTAACACTACGTGCAATAGCTGCGTAATCCGTACTTAGCTGGCCATGCAGGTAGCCCTGGGGATCGCCTTTAGTGTCTAAACCACCCCAACGATATGCTGTTATAGCATAAAGAGGCCTGCCAATTACCGGGTAAATGCTATTTCCGCTGTTAAGGCTATAAAAGTCTTGGGCCCTTTCAATATGATAAGCTGTAGTTTTACTGGTATTATAATTATAAATAAACCCGCTGCTCCATTTTAAAGCACGGTTTATATTTACTGTGCTTATTGAAAGGTCTATTCCTTTTCCTTCCATGTTAGCGATATTAGCCACTATAAACTGGTCTCGTCCCCAGGTTGTATAATCATAAGGCGTTTCGCCATAGAGATCGATCCCTTTCTTATGATAGTATTCAATAGAACCTGATACAGTTTTGTTATAGTTTTCAAAGTCTATGCCCAGGTTGATCTGCCTGGATTTTTCCCATCTTAGAGAAGGATTATTGAGTGTGCTGATAGTTTGAACAGGAAAGCGTGTAACACTATTTGTGCCAGCGCTGCTAACCGGTAAAGGTGTACGCCTTGTATCCACATTACCACTATATCCATAGGTGAGCCTCAATTTTAAAAATGGAATGCCTGAGTAATGATAGAAATTTTCAGAAGATATAAGCCAGCCAATACCAGTTGACCATAAGGGATTCCATTTGTCGTTTGTTGAAAGCCCAAATACATTGGAGGCATCTTTACGAAAGCTACCATTAATACTATACTTTTTCTGGAAACTGTAGGAGGCATTAGCGTATGCGCTTACAAACCTTGTGACCTGGTATGAACCTATACTTCCTCCTCCTCCTGGCAGATACTCCATATTTCCTGTTATATATGTTTTATAAATCCGTGTACCGTCTACCGATGAGTAAGATAATGGGTCTTCCTGGTAACCAAAAACGGTAAAGCCTTCCGAACCGCCATTAAGCGCCTCCCTTAACTCACCGCCGGCCAGGGCAGTAACGCTGTGTTGCAACCAGGTTTTTGAAAAATTGAGTTGCCCACGCAAGTTGGTAGAGGTGAAAGAGGAAAAAGATCTATTTATGATATCTCCTAAAGGTATAGGATAAGTGGCCGGCTGTATGATACTGGCTGGTAACACTGTAAACTTGTTGATTAAGTTGCGTGTATAATAGCTTTCCATATCGGAGTAAGAAGTGCTATTGCCCCACTGCTTCTGGTATTGATATTGTACACTGGCGCTTAAGGCACTTATGATTTTATAGTCTGCTGCTGCCCTCACCAGTATATCCTGTCTTTCCACACTTGTATATTGATGTCTATAATCATTTAAAGGGTAGTAATTCCAATCCAGCAACCTGCCGCCACCTGCGGTATCTATATAACCTCTTCGATACTGGTCAAGTGGTACGGAATTACCGTTTTCGTCTTCATAAGTTAGGTAGGGCACATCTCTTCCACTGATTTCAGATACGATGACAAAAGATGGCGTTCCGCTTTTAGATTGGCTGTTTGTATAATAGGCATTTAAGTTGATCGTAAGGTTTTTTACAGGTTTTATCTGGTTATGTAAATGAATATTTACTTTATCTGATACTGCGTTATTGTTACTTACTACGTTGTTATAGTTGCCTGCTAATAGCCATGAATAGTTTTGGCTGCCACCGCTCAGGCTTAGCGAATGCTGTTGAGTTAGCCCCCGTCTTAAAAAATGCTGTGTGTATTCTTTGCGCGTGTCGATGGAGCTTAATTTTCGCATACCTGCTGCTGAATCTTCGGCACTGATAAGGCCCGCACGGCGTTGTAGCAGCAGCTCTACTGCCGGGGTTAATGGTGGGCGGGTTCGCGTGTCA
>DAOLFI010000551.1:0-3381 GCA_035326385.1 Niabella sp. | reverse complement strand
GTGGCCAGGAATGTATTGGGCGTTTTAAGTTTCGAAATGCCAACAATTGTATTATCCACTATTTTGTATTCGGCGGTTCCGTTGAGCTTCTTCCAGCCTTTAAAATTTTTCCCGTTAAACAACGGTTCCCATTCTTGTGCAGCAACTATTAAACCAAAGAGGCACAGCAGCAACAGTAAAATACTTCTTTTCATTTGTTTATTTTTTATTGTTTTAATGGCCACATGCCCGCCTGACCGAACGGGCAGGGAATTCGCCAAAATAATCTCGCAAGGGGTCCTTTAAAAATGCCCTGGAGTATATAAAATTCTTATGGCTCATTTCATATTCAAATATGTTATTGTTTATAGCTTGTAAAAATCTTCCCAGCCTTTCCGGGGCGGTAACCCTGTAAGCATAGCGTTTGCAAATGCATTGTTTGTTATTTGTTTCAACCGGCTGTCAAAGAATAATTGCGTGTTGAAGCGTTGGGCTATCACACCCAGCGAGAACACCTGGCTTAACGGGCCATGTATTTCAAATGGCGAACGTGTTTTTTCCACACCATTGCATGCCAGCAGGAAATTTTTAAAATGATCAGAAGGACTGGGCGGTACTTCCGGCAGGCGGACGGCCATCTCCTTCGCTTTGTCTTCGGGTATAATAGTCAAAGTACTTCCGTGGCTGGCTCCTTTAAAAATAAGGTCTTTACTGTAAATAATTTTCCCCGGGTTCAATACAGACTGTGGCGCATTACCCTGGTTGGTTGCGGGTATGCTTGGGTCAAGCCCCGAAATACCATAGCCGGGAGGAATAGGCGGCAGATTATCAAGGCCATCATACCACGTAATATCTACCGGCGGCATGCCGGCCCGCTGCGGAAAGCGGAATAATATAGTAGAGGAATAAGGAAAGAAATAGTCATTATGCCCTTTTTCCTTAACCAGTGTAATCTCATAGGGCAAACCAAGCTCCAGAAACTCATGGGCCGTGTCCAGTATATGCGCGCCCCAGTCACCCAGCGCTCCCATACCAAAGTCGTACCAGCAGCGCCATTCCCCCTGATGATATTTCTCATTATAGTCATGGTAGGGAACAGCGCTCAGCCAGGTCATCCAGTCCATACCCGTTGGGAGGGGCTGCTTCTCAGGAAGCTTATAGATATTACTATCCAGGTTATGCCATCGGCGTGGATTGTTCATGTGCGCTGTAATTGCAGTAACATCTTTTATAATGCCTGCCTCTTTCCATGCCTTAAACTGAAAATAATTTGCTTCCGAATGCCCCTGGTTCCCTACCTGGGTTACAACATTAGGATACTTTTTTGCTGCCTGCATCATCAGCTCCGCTTCATGAAATGTGCGCGCCATGGGTTTCTCTACATACACATGCTTTCCATAAGCCATCGCCATCATACAAATGGGAAAATGAGAATGATCGGGCGTGGCTACTACTACCGCATCAAACTGCTTACCTGCCTTGTCAAACATTTCACGGAAATCCCTGAATCTTTTAGCCCTGGGATACAGGCCTATTGCCTCCTGTGTATGTTTAGCTCCCATATCCACATCACATAACGCCACCACATTCACCATACCTGTATCAGCAAACGCCTGAACAATCTGCAGGCCCCTGTTGCCAATACCAATATGGGCAATATTCACTTTTTTATCAGCTCCTATCACCTGTTTATAACTACGGGCATTGAGCAGCGTATGTGAGCCTGCTACAACTGAGGCCGAGGTTAATACCATTGTTTTTAAAAAGTTCCTGCGCCTAACCATAACGTTGAGTTTCTGTTTTTAATTACTTTAGCCGGAAAAGTAGTAATTATTTTTAAAAACTTCTTTAATCAGGTACTGTATCCCGGTTTCTGTGATAGATTAAAGGATTCTGAGCATCATTATCCAGTATATCTCCTACTGATAAATTGTTCAAATATATTTCAGGAAGAATGTTGGGCTCGCCATTATACACATTGCCCTCAGGCATATATGCACAGGTCATTGCCCGCCTGTAACCATTCGTCATATTGGCCCCTGCGCCATGAATAGTTAGCCCATTATGGAATGAGCAACTCCCTGCTTTCATGTTTCCGCAAAAGGAAGGTGCTTTGGAAAACTGCGGATAAACGGAAAAGATGCCGTCCATATTCTTTCCGATCCCTTTATTTTCAAAAGTAGTTTCTTTAAACGAGCCTGGCATAAAATACAGGCATCCGTTTTCAGGTGTTGCATCATCCAGTGCAACCCAGATAGACAGTGCCCGCCTGTCTGAAAAAGACCAGAAGGGAGTGTCAAGATGCCAGGACGTGGGGTTGGCCCAGGGGCGCTTTATAAGAGCCTGGTCATGCCATATACGAATGCCCTCAACTCCTGCAAGCTCCGCAGCCATTTTCCCGATCCGCGGATCTAACATTAATTTCTTCATAGCCTCACTGGTCTGCCATAGATTGAGGAGCTGATCGAATACTTTTGAAAAGTAACCGGCGTCCTCATTTATGCCATCTTCCATGCCTACCTGTATATTTTTTCCAGGTATTTTCATTCCATGCCGTTCATCAATGGCGTTCATAACTGCATTTCGCCACTCTTCAAGCTCGTTCGCATCTAAAAAATCTTCTATAACAAGAAAGCCATTTTCTTTATAAAACGAAACTTGTTCTTTAGTCAGTTTATAATTCATATTTTAAAATTTTCAGGGTGGATAATATTAATCAGTACGGGGCAAGGACGCCTCATACAGCGATTGTAAGAATGCCCCGCAGAGCGGGGTTTTGACAGCCTAAGCGGTTTTGTTAACGGAAGCTGACATTGTGAATATCGGTTCCGTAAATAGCCACCGGTCCTAACAACCCGGACCGGCGAAGGTATTTGCCCGCATCTGGATCATCGAACTTAACAATATTTGTTTTTGTGAGTCGCTTATCCCGGGGAAGCATGCCATCTCCAATCAGCCTGTTGGCCCATAAATTTGTAACCATAATTTCTACCCGGTTCTTACCTGTTTTGATATAATCTGATATATCTGCAGCAAACGGAGCAGCCCATATTGTGCCTATCTTTTTACCGTTAACCGTAATTGTTGCCATATCCTGAACATTACCAAGATTGAGCTCGTATTTCCGTTTCTCCAATTTATCTATATAAAAATCGTTGACGTATGTAGCTGAACCGGAATAGTATTTTATACCAGGATCTTCAAATTCAGTCCAGGATTGAAGCTGCTGCATAGTTATGGAAGCAGGAGCATTCCAGGCGGTATCAAATTTCACCGTCCACGGGCTGTTTACTTTTTTAATAAATACAGGTTGGTTTGAAATAACAACGGCGCGTTTTCCATCTGCCCGCTCCAGCTCATACCTGCCCGGCTGGTTAACGATAGCCTGAACCATGCCCGCCC
>DAOLFI010000550.1:0-3388 GCA_035326385.1 Niabella sp. | reverse complement strand
GTATATACAACTAAACCTATTCCACATATTTGATTGCGGGAGGCGAAATAATATACTGTGCGAGGCGAAGACGCCTCATATTTATGGAAACTTCCTGAAGACCGTAAACCGCAGTACTACTTCCAGCAAAAGCCAGGCTAGAGCCGCCAGTACAAGTGGTATAAACATTTCCTGTACTTCCTTATAGCGTATGATCTCTGCCTTCGATTTTTCCAGCTGGTCAATTTGTCCGTATATAGCCTGTAGCGATGCTTTATCCGTAGCGCGATAATATTTTCCGCCAGTGCTGGTGGCGATACGTCCAAGCAGATCTTCATCAATATAATTCCTCACTATATTTCCCGAGATATCTTTTACCAGTTGCTCGTCAGTGCTGGAAGCAGATCCCAACCCGATGCAATACACTTTCACATTATTGGCTTTGGCAATTTCCATAGCCATTTCAGGGTCAATGATCCTTGTGGGAGGGGCATCCTCCTTCCCGTCGGTAAGCAAAATAACCACCCTGCTTTTACCGGTTCCTTTGCTGATCCTGTTTACCGACATAGCCAGGCCCTCGCCTATCAAAGTTCCTGTTTCAAGATAGCCTCCATCCATTATTTTCAGGCTTTGCAGCTGGTTTAAAACAGCGTTTCGGTCGGGGGTTATCGGGCATTTGGTAAATGCCTCACCGGCAAATATCACCAGGCCTATGCGGTCTACAGGCCGGCTTTTTACAAACTCAATAGCTACTTCCTTCGCCACCTGGAAGCGGTAAGGCTTCACATCAGAAGTGCCCATACTGCCGCTCACGTCCAGGCATAAAACAATATCAATCCCTTCCCCTTCGGTACGGCTTTTACCTGTTTGATGCTGCGGACGGGCAAGCGCCATGATTAAACAGGTAATAGCCAGCATTCTGAACACAAAAGGCAAATGCCTGAACCTGGTTTTGAACGTAGCAGGCGTATGGGCGTTTACAGCCGAAACCATCACAGCACCTTTATTCCTGCTTTCGTTTTTTATATAATGCCATATCAAAAACGGGATAAGGCCCAGCAGAATAAAATTCTCAGGCCATATAAATATGATATTTTTTAACCAGTCGTAGATCATTTTTTTATCAGCTTAGTACTGCTATCAGCAATTTTGCCTACCCGTCAGACGGGCGTTGCACCCTTGTACACCTGTGCATGAAAGTATCTCCTTCTCCTGCTACACTTAAAACATTTTATAAAGGAGCTGATCAAAAGTAATGTCAGCCTGAGCTTGACGAAGGCTAACTTCTTGATTGTCTATTTCGTCAGGCTCAATATGACAGTCAAGAGCCTTTGGGATCAGCCCCCCGGTTTATTTTTCAACCCGCTTTCTATATAATGAATGGCATCTTCCACCACTTCAAAAGCAGAGGCAGATTCATTATCATCAGGATCATACTTTGCAAATTTCACCAGATCGCTAAGATACAATACCTGCGAAAGGCCGTTATACCTTCCTTCCTCTGTCATCAAAGGCTTTATCTTTTCAACAAGATCGCCTGTTGTTTGTTGTAGCGAGCTAATGCCTGTACGTTCCAGGATATAAGTCCTGAAAATTTCAACCAGCCCGGCATAAAAGCTTTTTTTATCTGGCATACGCTGCTTCAGCTCCTGCAGGCTTTGTATAGCTTTTCTATACGCCGTTTCAGTAGCAGTAATTTTGTTTTCGGGCTGCGTCTTTTTAGGTTGTGTAGCCCAATAAATCACCAGCACTAACAGGATAAGTGCCGCAGCAGCCAGGTACCACCAACGCTCAAAGCCCGCATCCATTTTGAAGGGAACATCTTTTATTTCCTGCACATCGTGATAAGGCTGCTGAGGATCAAAATCTTCGGTAAACACCACATCTACCAAAATACTGCTGGTCTTTACAAAAGGCCTGAGTGTAAATTGTGGAATGACCCACCTGCCCGAATCAAAACTGGTGAGCTGGTAGTACTGGTGATAAATAGTTGTATCACCGTTCTGCAATACTTTGGAACTATCTTTTATAATAAACTCAAAATGCGGGATACTGTCTACCTTAAAAGCCGGCGCTTTAGCACCATTCAATGTTTTTACTTCCAGTGTAAGCCACAAAGGTTCTCCTAACAGCACCCTGCTCTTATCTGTATAAGCCCGCACAGCAACCGGCTGCGCATAAGCAGCTGAAGACAGCAGCACAACCAGCATAACCAATATTCCTGCTATATATGATTGTATATTTTTGGGATAGTGATTTTTATTTGATACACTTTTTTTCAAACCTTTCAGCTTTTAAACCTCGAAACTTTCAATTACTTAATCCTGCTCTTAAAAAAACGCTGCAATACTTTTACATAATCATCCCCGGTTTTTATATGCAACAGATCACTGCCAGACTTTTTAAAAACGCTGAGGCAGTACGCTGTGGCTTTAAAAAAATGCTCTTCGTATTTTTTCCGTACAAAAGCACTGCCGGTATCCACCCACTGCGTAAGCCCTGTTTCCGCATCCATCAACTGCATCAGGCCAGCGTCAGGCAGGGCCTGATCCATCTGATCATATACTCTTATACCTATCAGGTCATGCTTTTTTCCGGCCACCCGAAGCGCATCTTCATAGTTGGCATCAATAAAATCGCTTAGCACAAAAGCAATGCTCGATTGCCTGATAGCGTTTGTAAAATATTTCAGCGCTGTGTTTAAACGTGTACCTTTGCCCTTTGCTTCAAGACTTAATATTTCGCGAACAATATATAAAGCATGCTGCCTTCCTTTTTTAGGAGCAATATACATTTCTACTTTATCGCTGTAAAAGATAGCACCTACCTTATCTCCGTTGCTCACGGCAGAAAATGCAAGTACGGCCGCTATTTCAGTAGCCACATCTCTTTTTAAACCATAATGCGTACCAAATAAAGAGCTGTTGCTGATATCCACCAGCAGCATTACGGTAAGCTCCCGCTCTTCTTCAAATATCTTACTGAAAGGATGGCCAAACCGTGCTGACACATTCCAGTCTATAAAACGAACATCATCGCCCGCCGCATATTCCCTCACTTCTTTAAAAGACATGCCCTTTCCCTTAAAAGCGCTATGGTACTCACCTGAAAACAGGTCCTTTGCCAGCTTCTTGCTTTTAATTTCAAGCTCACGTACTTTTTTTAATATTTCGGATGTGGAACGCATTTATTTAGTTGACAGATGACGGATGACAGCTATTTAAGGGTTGATCTTTCATAATAGTTGATAAGACCATTTAATATCTTAACAGATTCATCAATCATACCTGTGAATGGCTCAAACTCCGGTTCACTAATAATTTCTACCATTACAGCAATATTTAATAATGTTTCCAGTTCATATAAAGATCCTCTTGAAATATGCAAAAACTGTATCGTATCTTTTTTA
>DAOLFI010000549.1:0-3389 GCA_035326385.1 Niabella sp. | reverse complement strand
TCATCTACCGTACTTTTACCGGCAATTGCTTTGCTTATTTTACTCAAAAAACCTTCTTTGGTCTTTTGCAAGCCCTGGTCGAGCGATTCTTTTTCTTTTTTGCCGAATAGTTTTTTAAACAATGACATTTATCTGTATATTTTTCCTGATCTAACCAATATTGTACTGAAGTAATGTACCCAAAAGTTCATATTATTGGGTTTTACAAAAACAACAAAAGCCATCCGCAATATACGAATAGCTTTGTCCAATATGATATCGAAGCCAAAATTACTTTTGAGCTAAAAAGTCTTTTACTTTCTCTTTGTGAACAATTTGCTCTTTAAAAGTGTAAGCGCCTGTTTTAGGGCTACGTACCGCACGGATCACCTTAGTCCAGTTCTTACTTTCTGCTGCTGCTTTGGCGTCTTTAACCTTCGCATTTTTAGAAGCTGCTTTTGCCATTTCTTTTTAATTTGATAATGTGATAATTGGCTAATGTGCTAATAATTGGCTCATCAGCACATTGGCTCATTTATTTAATTTCTTTATGAACAGTTACTTTCTTTAAGATAGAATTGTATTTTTTCAACTCCAGTCTTTCAGGATTGTTCTTCTTGTTTTTTACGGTAATATAACGGCTTGTACCAGGCTGACCGCTGGTTTTGTGCTCTGTGCATTCCAATATTACCTGAACTCTGTTGCCTTTCGCTTTCTTTGCCATGGTATAATGCTTTTAAAAAATTAGATTTTTTCGCCTTGCGCACGCAGTTCTTTCACTACAGAGTACAGGCCATTTTTATTAATGGTACGGATAGCGTCAGCGGATAATTTTAACGTGATCCATTTGTCCTCTTCTACAAGGTAGAATTTCTTTTTTTGCAAATTGGGTAAAAATCTGCGCTTTGTTTTAATATTCGAGTGTGATACCTTGTTCCCGCCTATCGGCCTTTTGCCCGTAACCTGACATACTCTTGCCATAATAAAAAATTTTGGATTGCAAAGGTAAGGGATTATTCGGGTAAATCGCACTAATTTTCATAGATTTTTTTTAACGGCTGTGTTTACCCGGCCGTAACAATTAATACGGCCCCCGCAACCATGATCGCAGCACCCAGCAGCTTGCGCAGCAACTGTCCTTCACCAAAAAAGCTATATCCCAAAAAAACACTTATAATAATAGATAATTGGAAAAAAGACAACGCATAAGCCACCGGCATATAAGCAAATACATAATTGGTGGAAAACTGCATCATACCCATACAGAAAGCTATTAATAACAGGTACAACACTTGCCTGCGTCCAAGCTTTCTTATCTCTTTTTTCAAAGAAACACGTCTTGCAAGTACCAGCAAAAAAGAAAAAGCCGCGCCATAGCAGCACCAGGAAACAAAACCAATCGCCGGAGAGCTAAGCAATATAACACGCTTTAGGAAAACCGCTTCCACAGCCGTCAATATCATTGCGGCTACCCTATATTGAATATCCTTTCGTTTGAAAAGCTGCCATGAAAAACCTTCCTCGGTTGTACCAAGCACAAAATAACTTCCCCAAATGATAAAAGCAACACCTAAAATTCCTGTCCAACCGGGAATTTCCTGCAATATAAAAACTCCGATCAGCATGGCCACTACCGACTTGTAGGCATTAACCGGTCCAAGAACCGACAAGGCACCCTGCTCAACTGCTTTCACCAAAAATGCATTCCCCAACGCACCGCAAATTGCTGACAGCAAAGACCATTTCCAAAAAGCGGCAGATAGCAGAAAGCCTGTAGGCGGCATGAACAGCAGCCCGATTAAACAAGCAATGGCCAGTAAGGCATAAGTTGCAAAATTCACAAACAATGCATGAACATAGCCGCTGGTCAGCTTTTTCTGAAAAACATTCGCAAATGGATTGGAAAAGATCCTCAACAATACAGCTATGGTTACAAAAACACCTGTCATCCGGACCGCAAATATCTGCAAAAAATTCAGGTATTATAAATTACAATAAAACTTACCTTTATTCTTCATACTTATATCTACCTACATTATATTTAAAAGCATGCGTCCGGATTCCTCCCAATACCCGCCCTATTTTGAGCCTTATATTTCAAAAGCTGAAGGAGATGATATTCATAGTATCCTGCCATCGTCAGTGGAAAACCTGAAAAGTTTTCTATTATCCATTCCCGAAACAAGTGCCGATTTTGCTTATGCCTCCGGCAAATGGACGGTAAAACAGGTATTGCAACATTGTATTGATACCGAACGCATCTTTGCTTACCGCGCCTTGTGCATTGCCCGTGGTGAGAAACAGCCGCTCCCGGGATTTGACCAGGATATGTATGTGGCTAATTCCAAAGTGGAAAATAAACGTCTGGAAGAGATGAGAAATGAAATGCTGCTTGTAAGACAAAGCTCTGTAATGCTCTTTGCACATTTTACACATGCAGAATTGAACAGAACCGGAACAGTAAGTGGTAATGCCATCACTGCTTTGGCTTTAGGATTTATTATTGCAGGGCACTGGCTGCATCATGAAGGTATCTTAATTAACAAATATGGCTTATAAAACCTCACCTGCTACCGCTTTTCTTTATCCGGGAAGATTCTTTTGGAGGAAAGGGAATTGCCTGATATTTATATTTCTGCTGCTGATAAGCGCAGACGTGTGTTTTGCCCAGTCTAAACATTTTCCCCAACTTGGGGTATGTGCCGCCCTTGACCAGGCGCCTCTTTTACAAAAACATGGCTATGCATTTATCCAGCCTACCGTTACGGAGGCTTTATTGCCACTGCAACCGGATAGTATTTTTAAAAGCGGGGAAAAGGTAAGAAAATCAGAAGTGCCGGTGCTGGCAGCTAATGTATTTATTCCTGGTTCTATAAAGACTACCGGCCCGGAAGTGGATGAAGCCAAAATAGTGGCGTATGCAACTACTGTTTTTCAGCGCGCCCAGGCCCTGGACATTCCCATCATCGTTTTTGGCAGCGGAGCCTCAAGAAAAATTCCTGATGGTTTCAGTAAAGATGCTGCATTTAAACAATTTGTGTCCATTGGTAAACGGCTGGCTCCTATTGCAGCACAATATAACATTGTGTTGGCGCTGGAAAGCCAGAATAAGGAAGAATGTAATTTTCTGAATACAGTAAAGGAATGTATTGATGTAGCCAGGGCTGTGGACCATCCCAACTATAAAATATGCGTGGATATTTACCACATGATGCGGGAAAATGAACCGGCATCTGTTATTACAGAGGCGGGTTCGCTGGGTTTTCATTTTGGTATTGGTGGAAAAAATAACCCCTTCGCCCCCCGTGTGGGGGGGGGCCGCCGCGCCCCCTGGGGGGGCGGGGACCACCCGGCGGATGGACGTCTCGACGAGGCCGGTCCCCGCCACGAGCCGCGCCGCGTCCCCCGGC
>DAOLFI010000548.1:0-3396 GCA_035326385.1 Niabella sp. | reverse complement strand
GTTTTAAAAATACGAATCAATGTCATAAACGATTTTTTTACAGCTTTCAGATATTTATAATCTGATACCTATAATTATTGCTTTTCAAACGCTCCTATATCCGGCATAGCTCCTGCAGGAATAGCGGAGTTCTTAAAGTCTTTTGTATATCCCAGGTTCATTGCTTTATCAATGGCCATGCTGTTTTCCTGCAAATCAAAATGTTCAGGAATGGTAGCTAATACATATTTTTTTAATTGAGGATTCCCATATACTGCTGCAGTTCCAGGGCCTTCTTTTCCTATTACCAGGTTACCGGAGGCAGCATAGTATAAATTGTGGCTTATAATGTTGTTAGGGGTATGCACACCCCGCAGTCCCGTATTAAAAACAGGAATATCTTTTTCTGTAATGATGATATTGTTCCTGATCTTATTTTTTGAATTGTTCCCTGTGATGTTGAACACGCCCCAATCGTTCACGTTCACCTTTCTCCTGATGATAGTATTGTGATCAATACTGAAATTTTCCCCCTGCCAGATAGCTGTAAACTGCTGGTAGTCGTCACTTATATTGTGATGAATTTTAAAATCCCTGTAATCGGGGTGTTGTTTTACATCTGTCCAGGTAACTTCCAGGAAGCCCTGGCAATCCCTGGTATAATTATGATGAATATGTATATCTGATTTGTTATATCGGGCATCATCTACCTCGAAGGCACCTCCGTCTGCTCCGCCACCTACACCACCTTCCCAATGTATGTTTGGATCTTCTGCGCGATAATTAAATATCCTGTTGAACCTTGCTTCCTGCTGATCTGCTCCGAACCATATTCCAATCGGTCCCCAGCCCCATTCTTTAAGCACCCTATTGCAATCGTGTATATAATTATTTTCAATTAAGGCATAGGGGCCATAGCTTTTTATTCCTACAACACAATCTTCCATTTCATTATTCCGTACGATGCAATATTTTGCGGTTTTGTCTAAGTAAACAGCGCCCATTTCCCACACATCCCATCCACCATCGGTTTTATAATTGCCGGGCTTATGGGCGGCTGTTTTATGAAAGAAGAGATTTTCTACTATAACATAGCTGCCTCTTATGCGGATGCAATTACCAAAATTATCCTGCTCAAATACAGGATTGGTAAAAGCAGGCGCCGCACTTCCTTCGCCATAAGCAGTCAGCACTATAGGTTGCTGGGCTGTTCCTGATTCATTTATAAATAGCGGGCCGGTAAAGGCAGATCCTCTTTTAAACTTAATTGTATCTCCCGGCATGAGCTTTACTGTCTTTAGTTTATTTAAAGACTTCCAGGCAGCCTGGGCTGTTGTTCCGGCAGCTTTATCATTACCGTTGTCAGCATCTATATGATAAACGCTGGCAGCCGGTCTTGCTTCATAGCTCTCTGCTTCCCTGGCAGAACAGGCCATGATGAAGCAGGTCATCAGAACGAAAAACCTTTGAACAAGCTGATATAATACCTGGTATATCATAAGAACTATTTGAACTCAGGGGTTACAAGATTTTGAACTGTCATGTTCGTTGTTTGCAGCCAATTGCCCTGTGTGAGCTTAGTGCCATTAAATACAATATTGTCCCATACAAATCCGTCAAAATATTCATCAGGGTCATTGCCTATAATACTGTTTTTAAATTCTGTGCCCATCGTCATTTTTACGTTCCAGTTCTTTAATGTAAGACCATGAATATGATTGGGGCTGAAGCTATCGGGCGAAATATTAAAAATGATGGGAACAGGATTTTCTGTAACCAGATCCTCTATCAGCCAGTTTCTTTGCACTCCGGATTTGCCCGGCTCCTGGTAACGGTTTCCTACGCAATTAATAACAGCCCTGTTAAAGCCAGGCTTGTTCCATTCGGCCCTGAGTACATCTACCCGGCTTACTTTTACATTTGCTGCATTAGAGCCACCCCAGGCCATCTGTATAACGCCACCATTATTAAGCTGCCATACCACGCAATCGGACCAGGTAATATTATCCCGGTAAATTTTTATGGCATCATCATTGGCCCATATAAAACAATTGTTTACCGTGGAGCCTGCAAATGCGGCAATGCCATCACAGTTATACACCCATCCTCCAATTACTTTGGTCCAGCTTACTTTATTGTTCTGGCCAATTAACCTCACAGCAAAATATTTAGGATCAGCTACCACAATACCATCGATCTGGATATTATTACTTTGGTTAATGGCTTCAATACAATGTGATTCCCTGTAATTCAGCTTGCCCGATGAAAGCACGCCTCTTCCAAATATTTTTACATTGGGGTTTCCATCCATAATTAACGCTCCATGCACCCAGGCGCCTTCTTCAAAATAAATGTTCTTAATATTCGATGGCACTTTGTACACGCCAATATTGTGCACGCCATTGCTAAAATAAATTCCGGAACTGGAGGAAGCTACAGCGGCTACCGTGGCAGCTGTAGCATTATTCAATACAGCATATCCGCTTTGCTGACGGGAAGGGGCGTTTGTCTCCGGGGGATCAGCAAAAATGATCAGGCCATTTTTATACCCGTTCTCGCCAATCTCTACAGAAAACTGACCCGGGTTATTCAATGTAAAGCGTATCACATCACCATCTCTTACTGATGATACATTATGCCTGGACGGCAAAATACGAACAGCACCGGTTAAAGGAACTTTATTTTTATTGAGCACTTTTACTTCAACAGTAATACTGCCGGAAAAAGAAAATTTAGTCCAGTGTATGCTCCTGCCGGCGAATATCTCTAATGGGAATTTGTCGTTCTCTTGCATATTCATATATCCCGGTGAATAAACGGGACAGGTATTTTGAAACACCACTGACTTTTCGGCTTTCCTGTTTCGAACCACGCGGACCTCATATATTTCTGATTGAGGTACCCCGGGATATAGATCTTTTTGAGGATCTGTTGGTAATGGTTCTTCGGGGACTTCCTGGCTATGATTGCTTTTTTTACATCCCATTGACCACCCTGCAATAAAACTCAGAAGTAGTACATGGAACAGGAATAATATGTAGCATCTTGTCTTCATAATAAGTAGGGTATAGTTTGTTAACGGGGGATAAATAAGCCCTTGCCGCTGCTGGCGATCGCCATCTCACGTATTTTTCCGACCTGTTCTTTTGCTTTCTGCTCATCGCCTGCAACTGTAAATTGTTGCCTTTCTACGCTCAGGAGCGCATGTTGAAACATTGCATGCAATTTGTTTAAATGTTCGTTTTCGATAGATCCCGTCTTAAATGCTTTACCTTCTTTGTACAATTGATCCTGGTGCAGCTTTAACCTTTTATAATAAGATTCATAAACAGGCGGCTGCTTAGGGATGGAGTAGGGGACAAAGCAGGCAAAGCGTACTGTTTCTTCTAACTCGCGGTAGGCTGCAATGGCCGTTTT
>DAOLFI010000547.1:0-3405 GCA_035326385.1 Niabella sp. | reverse complement strand
CATACATCAGTGTATTACTTCAGAATAATTTCATCAACATACATCCAGGCATTGGCTCCGGCTGCCGGGAACCCGTCCGGAATCTTCAGCCAGGGTTGCGCTATCACTTTCAGGTAACGCAGGTTGGTTGCTTTAACCGGGCAGTAGATCAGCCGCCGTCGTTCCAGGTTTTCCAGCTTATCCACAGGGGGCTGCAACCTGGTGAGCAACCTTGCCTGGGCCGAGTCAGCCCCACCCCATACTTCAATGTACTCAGGCGCATAAACGGTCATCATGTTAATTCCTACATAGTTCTGCATCACACTGAGTGCAAAGGTATCAATGTTTGCCGGCTCATTAAAATACAATGCCACCGACAGGGGCGTCTGGAAATATCCCTGCCATTTACCATCGGCGTGGTTACAGGTCTCGGTTCCTCCGCTCTCCATATCAAAAAAAGAACGTTCATTCCGGGCCGCATATAAATAGTGCGGTTTCTCCAGCAGTACAACGCGGTCGGGCACTTTCTTTGATTGTATATACCTGCGTTCAACCACCTGGCTGGATCCCCACCCTTTCTTAAAAGCTTTCACGAGCAACTGCTGGTTACGCTTGATGGTTATAGGTTTTGTGAACACCAGGCTGTTCAGACTGTCCGGCTCTTTCCCATCCAGTGAATACCTGATCTCAACACCGGGGATAGGATGGCTCATGGTAACCTGAAGCTCATCTCGGAAAAAACTCTGTGCAGGAACAATTTGCGGTATGGTCAGCGGCAGCACTGTTTGCCCGTCATCAATAAAACCAATGTCAACCTGCTTAGCTGGAAAGGATTTGCTTAAACCGGCAGCCTCCTCATTAGTAACGGAAGTGTTCCACACATAAACCCGCCGCAAAGCCTCGTTAGCTAATAAATTTTTAACCCCTGCAGTAGTTACCGCCGTTCCGCTCAGGCCCACACTTTTTAATTTAGGCAATACCTTCAAACCAGCAATATTCTCATCTTTAACGGGCGTATTATTCAGGTTGAGCTCACGGAGATTTTTAAACTTCACTATTGTTTCCAATGCCTTTGCGGTTACGGGCATACCACTGAGATTTAATGACACCACCTGCTCTGCAATGGGTTCCAGGTCAGCCAGGGACTGATCAGTATAAAAGCCAACTCCGTAAAAATTCACTGAAAGCGCTGGTGAGCCATCGGCTAACGGCTGAATAACGCGGTAAGGCGTTGAAAGTCCGGCAATCTTACCCGCATCGGCAGCAGGAAAATCAAAACTTTCTTTTTCTTTCACCTGGTAAATGGCACCAATAGCCAGCAACAGGCTATCACCTGGTTGTAATGCCGCCACCGGCGTACCGAATTTCGCACCATGGCGCACCCAGGCCTGTATCAGGGCCAACTCTTCAGGTGTCAGCTGCGGCTTTCCCTTTGGAGGCATACGATGCTCATGTTCAATATCCAGCAATAACCGCTGTATTAACAGGCTTTCGGATGTATTGCCGGCCACAAACAACGGGCCGGTATCCCCTCCTTTCGCAATTGATGCGGAGTCTGTCAAGATCAATGCGCCCTTTGATTTACAGGTATTATGACATGACAGGCATTTGGCCTTCAGTATGGGAAGAATAGCATTATCAAAAACTTTAGCCGTATTGATATCGAATACTTCGGTATCTTTTTCCTGCAATGGCGCCAGCACAAAGTCTTCCCCGTGTGTTAATTCTGCACCAAAATGTCCGGCTATCAGCACCAGCAACAAACACAGGTTTGTAAAAGCGGTAAACAAAAAACGATAGCGCGACGATTGCAGCCCCTGCATCAGCACTAATACCAAAGATAAAAAACAGATACCTATACCCGTCCATTTATGCCACTGAAAACTGCTTCCTTCATATCCGTCTTCCTGCGCCAGGAACAGCCCCATAATAACGGTAACCGCAGCAGTAAATGCTGAAACAAACAGCAATTCTCTGATCAGCCGGGCCACAGGGAACGTTCCTTCCAGCTTTTTACGGAAATTGACCACCACACCGGCAATCAGTAACAGCACAATAGGGAAGTGCAGTATCATAGGATGCATTCTGCCTACAGGCTGCATCCACGATGGTATGCGTACAAGGTGCTCAAACAGCAGGAAAAAAAGAATAAAGCAATTAAGGCCAATCAGCAGATTCAGCCGCCAGGTAGATATTTTCATTATCAGCTCTTCGCTACGCGTTCAAATTTATAGGGATATACTTTTCCGGATGCCCATTGTGCTACATACAGGTTTTCATCACGATCAACGCATACATCGTGCGGGTGCCTGAATAACGGCAGTTCCTGGCGCATCGTTTCCAGGTTACCGCCCTGATATACGGGCTCTGATCCGCCAATGTTCGACACTACACGGTTTTTTTTGTCTAATATAGTTACAAACCCGCTATTTTCCAGGTTGATTTCGGGCGAGCGAAGCACCGCTGCATAGATCCTGTCACCCTGTATAACCGGGCGGCATACACAGGCTCCCGGCAGTTTGATGATTTCCAGCAGTTCGCCGGCAAGGCTGAACCGCTTGAAGCAATGTCGCGTACGGTCGGTTACCAGCAAGGTAGTGCTGCCGTTGCGGCTATCGATGGTTATACCATGTGCATTGTCCAGGAAACGGTCTCCTTCCCCACGGCCACCAAACCATCCCTTCAGCTTACCATTTGCATCATAATGCAAAATGTACTGCTGGCCGTATCCGTCAGCTACATAAATATCACCATTAGGCGCTACTGTTGTTTCTGTTGGAATGTAGGCCTCCTTGTTTTTATAGAGCTTTGTTTCTTCAGGATAATCCAATGTCATCAGCAGTTTTCCATCCAGGGTAGTTTTGAAAACCTGGTGCCGTTCAGTGTCTGTAATCAGGAGGAACTGGTCGGCTCCGTCGCCTGCTATGGACAACCCATGCGCACCGGGGTATTCCGTTCCCCAGCTCGCTTTCAGCTTTCCGTTAGTATTATATATAAGTACGTTATTCCGCGTTTCATTCGTCAGCAGAAAAATACGTCCCTGGTGATCCTGAACCATTTCATGACAATCGTTAACGGGATGGCGGTCAGTATTCAAAACGCCCCAGTTCTTTACCTGGCGGTAGAACAATCCGTTATGCCCGTAAACCGGTTCCTGTTTAGTCTTACCCAATACGGTACCTGTGGATGCAACCATAGCCACTCCTGCAGCAGCGTTGCCAATAAATTTTCTTCTATTCATATTTGATGCATAAAAACTAATACTATGTTCACTATAGTCTGCGAGCCTGTTGAACCACCCTTCGTTAGATTGTTAATGGCAAGTATTTTAAATAAATGAAATTAATGTCGTCCTGTCCAAAGGAGTACCTTAGACACCACGACAAAATATAGTTAACCTATTACTAAGCCATGATATCCTTAATT
>DAOLFI010000546.1:0-3405 GCA_035326385.1 Niabella sp. | reverse complement strand
TAGCAGAAAAGCTGGCTGGCCCGGCGCTGGAGCGGAAGCTGAGAGAGGTGCTGTAGGGATAAAATAAACTCCGGGACAAGATTACAACTTAAGTCGTCCCATACACAAAATAAAAGGGCTGCTATAACAGCAGCCCCGTATTTCACTAACAAAACTAATCTTTTCTATCTCCAGCCTCCGTTAGAGGTACCGGTACCATCAGCTTTGGCTACAGTACCAAAAGTGTAGAAGGGAGGAGTTTCATTCATTGTTTCCAGAATCCTGGCAGGAAGCGGGAAGTGTAGTATGGTGCCTTTTTGCAGGAGATCCAGTTTTCTCATTTCATAAAACTGAACTCCCATACCGGTAGTATACAATTCCACGTGCCTCTCATGGTGAATTGCTTTAACCAAATCTTCCTGATTGGCTGCAACAGGAGTCATTTCCCCTCTGGTCACTCTTGTACCTGCATTGATGATATCAGCAGCTTCTGTTAAGCCCCCACCGCCCAAATATGTCCTGGCTTCCGCTCTCAGTAAATCATTTTCGGCTTTCATTACATGAGGTTTTGGTCCAAGCCAGGTAACGTAGTGCGCATCATAACGGGAAAAACGGTAATTAGAGAAATTAAAATAACCCCTGTCCGGACGGAAGTTGTTTGATGGGGTATATTGAAAATCTGTTTCTAATCTTTTATCTATGGGATTAGTAGATGCAGGCGGATGCGGGAAGTCAGCCCTGTCTTCCCAATGCTGGGGCTGTGTTGGATCCATCAGGTTCACAACATACATGTCCGTTTTAGCCCAACCTGTAACTGTAAGATAATACCCGGAACCATCCCACCATATGTTATCGTCAGAAATGATATTCCAATCTGCAGTAATACCCGCATCCGCATAAGTTTTCACTTTGTTCCAGTCTACTGATGCCAGTTCCGCTTTGTTTCTGGGAGTGTATGCTAAAATTCGTGCAGCAGCAGTATTTATCATTTTTTTAAGCTCCGTGTTAGAAACAGCGCTTGCAGTGCCAAACCATGATGCAGGGATAGAAAAAGGTGTGTTAGCAACTTCCGCAGCTTTATCTAAATATTCAATTGCTTTATCAGCAACATCCTTATAGGGCAATGCCGTTTCCAGAACACCATCAACAGTAATAGTTTCATCAACAACATGGGCCCTATCATAGGCTAATGCCAAATTTCCGTAAGCTATACCCATAATGAAACGGCATGCAGCCAGTGTCCTGTTATTGTTCTCTCCGTCTTTACCTATTTGAATACCATTTTCGATTGCTTTAATAACATTAATAGCAGTAGCAATTGAAGAATACATATAATCATAGGTAAATTTGGTCTGCCCGGCATTTGAATAGCTGGGAGAGTTGTCCCATGCCAGATCCCTTGGTTCGCTTGAGGCATGCCACATGCCAAAATTACCGTGTGAGCAGGTAGCATTATCAGCAGCTACAGCCAGCATTGGGTAAATACCATTGTAATGATGCTCTCCATGGTAAAAACTGTTATAAATCCCCGCTGCTACATTTTCAACATCCTCTCCTTTGGCAAATACCTTTAAAAAATCCGGGGTATTTTCATTAGGTACATCCAGTACGTTTTTCTTACAACTGAATAGCAGTAAGGTTGCCATCAGCATAATACTGATATATTTATTCGTTTTTTTCATAATCATATTATTAATAATTAGAAGTTAAGTGTCAGGGAAAAGGCATAGTTTCTGTAAAGCGGATTTGCATAGATACCGTCTATCGGAAACCTTATTGAGCCTACTTCGGGATCGTATCCTGAATACCCTGTAAAGGTGAGAAGGTTTCTTCCCACAACCCTGGCGGTTATTCCTTTTACAAATCCATTGGCAAAACCGCTCAGCGATTTTGCGGAAAAAGTGTAGCCAAGGGCTACTTCACGAACCTTCATATAAGTCCCGTCTTCTACCCAATAAGCATTACCGTTATTAGCATCATAAAAGCCCGCATTGGAGCCAACGTATGCTGCTACTTTTTTGCGATCATCTGGTACACCAGTCATATCCTGGCGGGCGCTTACGTTGTTAAATGCCAGGCGTTGTTCTTTACCATTATAAATGTCCCCGCCCTGCTTCCAGTCAAGGAGCACGTATAACTGAAATCCTTTCCAGCTTAAAGTATTGGTAATACCGGCTATGAAATCCGGATTGCCATTACCAATCCTTCCATACCAGAATGTTCCGTCAGCATTTAATTTTTTAATAGGCATCTCTGTAGCAGTACCCTGGGATCCTGCCGGAACAACATAACCATCACTATTTACCTCGTAGTCAGAAATTGACTTACCAGCAGGCAACTGCAATGCCATTTCTTCTAAGGAGCGAACCATTTTATAGCCAAATATGGCGCCATAAGGTTCACCTTCTTTGATATAGAACATGCTCTGGTCTCCGTTAGATTGCTGTCCGGGTGTTAAGTAAGGAGCTATAGGTAATTCTGTGATGCGCTGATTTACTTTGGAGAACACAATATTCGTATTCCAGGAAAAGTCTTTATTTCTTATCCAGTTGGCTCCAAATGTAAATTCGAATGTATTCGATTTTACTGTTCCTGCATTTTGCCATTTGCTGGTATAGCCTCCGTTTAGGAAGCCAATCAGGGGAACATTCAGGAACTGATCGGAGGTAACAGATTTGGCATAAGTGGCTTCAAAGGTGAATTTCTTTAAAAATTCTACATTAAGGCCTATTTCTGTTTCTGCTGTCTTAGAGGGCTTTAATAAAGTATTGCCTGACTGCCTTGCCGAAGCAACACCGCCGCTCAATGAAAAGTACTCATATTGCCAGTCAAAGCCAGGACGTATACCTGCTGTTCCGTGTGCGGCCCTGATTTTTAACTCATCGATCCCGTTAATTCTTACATCTTCAGTAATACGGTAAGCACCGGAAACCCTGTAGTATGAATTCCATCTTGCATCAGGTCCAAACAGTGATGAGCCATCATACCGGAACATTCCATCAAACAGGTATTTGCCTTTCCAGTCCAGTCCCAGGATAGCAAAGTAGTTTTGCGCCCTTTCATTTTCGATATAGGATGAAGCACTGTTTATATTGGACGGGGAGAAGTTGTTGAGGTTTTCAATTCCTGAAACCACAAACTGTGTTGCTCCCACGGAATTGCTTTCATAGTGCCTGTTTTCATACAGGTATGAGAGCTTAGCACGGGTAGTCAGGTCTCCAAATTTTCGGGTCAGGTTTAAGGTGACCTGGCTATTATTAGTGCTGGACTCATTGGTACTCTGGCTCATACTGCCTCCTGTATAAGACATAAAGTTGTTATCAACAGTACCCCCAGAGCGGGTCCAGTAGTTTATAGGTCTTACATTAGAACCGCGGTAGTTTGAAATCTCAATTGTTTGGGACAGGTCAAGATCTGCCCATGATG
>DAOLFI010000545.1:0-3406 GCA_035326385.1 Niabella sp. | reverse complement strand
TAGCTAATACCTCCTCCGTTTTATTTCCCGCCGTCGTTTCATTTAACTTAACTAAACCGATCTGTCTCCATTCATTATTATTGATTTTTTCGAAGGAATGCTGAAGGGAAGCGGCCATTTCATTTAGCGAAGCCGAGATACTTCCCAGGTCGTCCTTTTGTTGATCATTTACCCTTACTGTATAATCGCCTGCTGAAACTTTTTGGGCTATATGTTGAATTATATTGAGTCTTTTGGCAATCTCTTCATCTTTATCTTTTAATGCGCGTTGCATTTTTTCCCGTTGCCTGAATTCATTACGGATCTGTATATAAAAGTAAATAGTGATCAGTAAGGAGACGATTGCAGCGCATATAATGAAAATGGAGGTAGCACTTGACCTGCGATGCATTTGTTGACTACTTTTTTCAAGCACCACCGATTCCCTGTTGATAAAATTACCGATAAGTTCACGACAGCTATCCATATATTGTTTTCCCCGTTCAAGTTCTTCTATACCGGGCACTTTACCTTCTTTTTTTGAATCAATGATCGCCTTAAGGGAGATTAATTGTTTATTGACAATATTTTCAATGCTGTCTATTTGCTGTATCTGATGTTCATTATCGTGGATAAGGGCGCGGACTTCTTTTACAGAAGCGGGAAGCGCATTTACGCTATAATAATACGGCTCCAAAAAGCTGCTCTGTCCTGTGAGCAGGTATCCCCGCTGTCCTGTTTCCGCATTTTGCAGATCGGACATTATTTGATTTACTGATTGAATAAGCCGTTGGGTGTGAATAACCTCAGCGCGGTTATCCAGTTGCTTTTTTATGCTGATGAAAGAAGCAGATGAGGTTGCCAGTAAAACGAAAAGTGAAAATCCAAATCCTATCTGTAATTTGCGAATAAGTTTTTTAGGCATAATGATTTTAACTAAGAGGTAAGGTAAAATAAAAAGTGGTTCCCTGCCCAAGCATGCTTTCCACGCCATATGTCCCCTGGTGCTGCTTGATTATTTCTGCGCAAATATACAGGCCTATGCCTAACCCCTGAAATTCCATAGCTGATTCTTCTGCCCGGTAAAATTTACCAAATACGCAATCCTTCTTATGTTCAGCGATCCCGATACCAAAGTCCTGCACTGCTATATAAATCTGGTCATTTTCCACGGCTGTATGCAGTATGATCCTTTCGGAGCCAGGTGCATATTTTATTGCGTTTGTAAAAAAATTGATCAATACCTGTTCAATACGTATGGCATCCCCGGTGATTTCTTTTAAGATAGGTACGCCCTCTCTTTCTATACGGATATTTGAATGGCTGTTAGTGTTGTGGATCGTTTCTACTACATTAGTAATTAACAATTCTACGTTGAATAATTTTTTATTCATTTTTAGCTTGCCGTTTTCAATCTTTGACACATCCAGCAGATCGGCAATAAGATTTTCCAGCTTGCCAACCTGGTCATGCGCCCTGCTGATATAGGAAGCCGTTACACTACCGGAATTTTTGCTTTCTACCCGTTCTAATAATTGTATGTAGGCTTTAATACTGGTTAAAGGTGTTTTAAGTTCATGGCTGGCAATACTCAAAAATTCATCTTTCTTTAGTTCTTCCCGTTTTTGGTCGTCAATGTCGGTAAAAGTTCCTACCCAGCTTTTAATACCGGCCTCACTTTTTATTGGTATTATGCGTAGTAAATGATAACGATAGATGCCCGACTTGATTTCTTTAATTCGAACTTCACATTCAAGCGGCACTCCATTTTTTATAGCGTCCATCCACACATCTTCCATACAAATATCATCCGGATGTGCTTCGGGAAATTTAGTTTCGCTATCCGAATATTGAAACCACTTCCTGTTGACAAAAGTTATGCGTCCATGAATGTCAGCTCTGAAAGCAATTTGAGGCAGGCTTTCCAGGGTAGAATTCAGATCCTCAACTTTATCTTTTAATTCCTGTTGTGCTTTTTTACGGATCTCAATTTCCTTTTCAAGTACTTTTTGAGTTTCATTAAGTGCTAAAGTCTGCTCATACAGGCGATGAAATGTAGTTACCTTCAATAGCAGGATATCAGGATCAACCGGCTTGGTGATATAATCAATGCCACCCGAAGCGTAGCCTTTTGTAATAAATCTTTTTTCTGTATTAACAGCAGAAAGAAAAATTATAGGAATTTCCCTGGTTTTGCTATAACCGGTTAAATTTTCAGCAACTTCGAACCCATCAATACCAGGCATTTGTACATCCAAAATGATTAGTGCGTAATCATTTTTCAGTACTTTCCGAAGTGCTTCCTCTCCTGAAGCCGCTGTATCAACCTCAAAGTCTTTCGATTCCAGGAGTTTTTTTAAAGAAAAAATATTCTCCGGCTGATCATCAACAATTAAAACCATGAATAATTATTTATATTTTTTACAGGGTTATCCATCGTTTTATAAATCATACAAGAACCATACAAGTTTAAAAGGGTAAATCCGAAAATAGAGAAAAAAGAGGAACTTTTGTGCTATTATTTTTCCAGCTTTTTTGTTCTTCAATCAAAGGTATTAAACAAACAGGTAAAAATGAATAATGAAGCGGTAATGATATGCCGGCAGCTCTCATTCATAACAGGGCCTGGTGCTGACCAGTATCCTGAACAGGGTTGATCGCCTTTAGCACTTTCATTAAGATTGGTATAGTTTTAGCGTAACATTACGTAATTATATAAATTCAAAAATACCTGCCATGGCTAAATCTAAATCTACTCCAGCCCAAAACCTGAAAGACAGTAACCTGGCTGCTTACATAACAGACCCTTCCGATAAGATGATGAACACTGACCAGGGTTTAAAGATTAATGATGACCATAATTCTCTGAAAGCTGGTGAGCGTGGAGGAACGCTGCTGGAGGATTTCATCCTGCGTGAAAAGATCACTCATTTTGATCACGAACGCATCCCGGAAAGGATCGTGCATGCAAGAGGCAGTGGAGCACATGGTATATTCAGACTGACACGCTCATTAAAAGAATTTACGAAAGCGGCATTTCTTACAGATACCGGCAGGGAAACGCCGGTTTTTGTGAGGTTTTCTACAGTAGCAGGATCGCGCGGTTCTACAGATCTGGCGCGGGACGTGCGTGGGTTTGCTGTAAAATTTTATACAACTGAAGGTAATTATGACCTGGTAGGTAACAATATTCCAGTTTTCTTTATCCAGGATGCAATGAAGTTTCCTGACCTCGTGCATTCCGTAAAGCCGGAACCTGATAATGAAATGCCGCAGGCTGCATCAGCACACGATACGTTTTGGGATTTCATTTCCCTGATGCCGGAAAGCACACACATGGTAATGTGGACCATGAGTGACCGGGCTATACCCCGCAGCCTGCGCATGATGGAAGGTTTTGGGGTACATAGTTTCCGTTTAATTAATG
>DAOLFI010000544.1:0-3417 GCA_035326385.1 Niabella sp. | reverse complement strand
TTGTCGCCGCTGAGAACAGACATTTTGAATTTTTTGCAGATGTTTTGCAGCATTGCCGGCAATCCCGGGCGATATACGTTTTCCAGCTCAAATACTCCCGGCACAATGCCATCTATCCACACAAATACCCTGCTGGTATTTGAGGGGTCTTCGCCGGCGGAAGCAGGCTGAACAAAATCCCTGCTGCCTGTTTTAATATGGTGGTCATCTATCCAACCTTCGATCCCTTTTCCCGGAAGATTGGAGAAACTGTCAACAGTAAGAAGCTGTTTCATTTTCAGATGCCCGTAAATGGCCTTACTCAGCGGGTGGGTAGAATGTCTTGAAAGCGATGCGATCAGCTTTTTTTCGTAATCAGTAAGCGCTTTTCCTTTATAATTTACATTGAAGTTCTTATTAAGAGTAATGGTACCGGTTTTATCCAGCACAATATGCTTTACTCCTGCCATGCTGGTAATAACATCGGCATTTTTCAGATATAGCCCCGAGCGGCTGAGTATACGCATTACATTTCCATTGGTAAAGGTTGCTGCAAGCAGCAGCGCACAGGGGCAGGCCACGATCAAAGTAGTGGTCAGCGCATTCCACATAGTATTATATTCCCCTTTTACCAGCCAGAAGATGGCGCTGGCAAATGTTAGTGCAAAAACAACAAGGGTGAAATAATTGCTGATGCGGTGCAGCAGCTTGCCGGCGTCAAGATTGCTTTTTCCTTCTTTGTTCCACAGGTTGGTAAGGTAGCCCTGGTCAGATTTCTTTAATACCATCAGCTCAATGCGCTCTCCTAATTGCTTACCGCCGGCATAGATCAGCGATCCCGGCTCTATTTGCCTGGGAACACTTTCGCCGGTTACAAAGCTGTAGTCAATAAGTGCTTTTCCCTTTGCCAGCACGGCATCGGCAGGAATAATTTCCTGGTCATACACTTCTATAATATCCTTTTCTTTAAGATCGCCGATCAGTACGGGCTCCACGCTGTCATTTCGCCTTACATTTACCGCAATAGGAAAGAAAGATTTGTAATCCCTGTCAAAAACCAGCGACTGCTGGGTACGGTCCTGCGCCCATCTGCCCACCAGCATAAAAAATACAATACCACTCATACTGTCGAAATAGGTATTGCCATCCAGTACAAAAAGATTATACAGGCTTCTTACAAACGTAAGTAAAATAGCCAGTGCTATAGAAGTGTCTATATTCAGGTATTTGGTTCGGATAGAACTGTAGGCGTTAGCAAAAAACTCGCGTGAACAATAAAAGAAAACCGGTAAGGCCAATATCAGCCCGATATAGCGGAAAGCGGTTCCGGTTTTTTCCTGGAGGTAATTGCTTACAGAAAAATACTCCGGCAGGCTGAGCATCATTATATTGGCAAAGCAAAATCCTGCAATGCTGATCTGCGTTAGGCGTGAATAGTTTTTAGGTCTCTCGCGTTTGGCCGCGTTCATGCTTAGGTAAGGCTCATAACCTATAGCGCTCATGGTTTCCACCACTTCGCGCAGTGAGGTTTGTGTTTTATCATAAACTACAAAAACCTCTTTTTGCACAAAGTTAACCCGCGCGTTAAATATACCTTTTTGCAGGCTACCCAGGTGCTCCAGTAACCAAAGGCAGCTGCTGCAATGCATTTGAGGAACAGAAAAAGTAACGTGCGCCTGCTGGTCATCTGCAAAAGAGATCAGCTGACTGATTACTTCCTCATTATCTAAATAGGCAAATTTATTTTTCCGCTTCTGGTGCAGCTGCTGGCTGCCCGGGTGCTTATTTAGCTCGTAATAGGTGCAAAGATCGTTTTCGTTTAAGATTTCGTACACCAGTTTACAACCGGAACAGCAAAAGATTTTGTCGCCAATATGTAAATGAGTGTCTGTGCACAGGTCACCACAATGATAGCAGGTAGTAGTTGTATCTGTAACCTTGTCGTTCAAGAGTAATTTTTTGAGTTAACCGCAAAAAAACCGATTGTCCAGCGCAGAATAGCTGACAGGCATCACGCTGAACCATGATTGTGATCAAATGCGAAAATAAGAGTAAAATATCTTTAATGTTTTATTATTATGATATTTTTATGACAATTTGAATTTCCCTGACTAAAAGTTATGTTTTTTTCTTATGGCTGCTTGTCAAACGCTACTATGGTAGCTACCGCCTGGCTGGCATTGGCGTTTACTTTAAAATCAATTCTTCCGTCCGGCGTAGCAGTTTGGGAGGAGGGAAGCGTCATGGAACGGGTGGCATCATTTACCCTTGCTCCATAAGTGCTTTGTGAACTGTTATTGATAGCCTCGTTAAAAAGCGTATAGTTCAGTTCTTTCTTACTGGTAATAATAGCTATATAATCTTTGCTGCCTATATGATCCGCTTCAAGCGATTGGGATTTGGGAAACAGCCTGTAACCGGTAATGCCGCAGTAGGGGGCATGTTTGGAAACGGTTTCGCCAGTTTTCAGGTAAGGAAAAAGCACAAAGCTTTTACCGTCTGTTTCCTGTCCGAAAATGTAGATATAGCATTCTGTGGAGTTTTTTACTTCCATTTTAAAACGGGTACCCACTTTGATGGGGGTAACGGTTTGAAAGGTATTGTTCCCGGTTGATTTTAGTTTGATATATTGTTTGGTAGCATTATCAACCAGTCCTATCGTACACTCCAAAGGCAGGGAGGCAACTGCTGATGATTTAGGTAAGGGGTCTATTCCGTACGCTTCACGCACATATTCTTTAAAATCTCCGTACCTGACCCAGGCAATGCCATTAGTGCCCCATTGTGGCGACCAGCTGTTCATGATCTGGAAAGCACCTCCATATTTCCTGTCATCGTAACCCGTAACGCACATAGCATGACCTCCTAAACCTACCTGTGAGCGATCAAGCCCCTGTGGTTGCCACAGGTCTTTGCCCATCATATCCTGCATAAAGCTTTGGCCTACCATCATGCCAATTACTACCGGGGCATCTTTAGATAGATGTTCTTTTACAGCACGTACACTGATCTGGTTCAGGTTATCTCCTTCGGTCAGCCTTGTAAAGCCATGAATAGTATTTTGGCGGCCTGCCTGTATAGCCGAGCCATCAGGTGCTCTGCTGCAGTCCTGGTCACTGTAAGGGTATTGGGCCAGCGGTACCCCGCCATTTATTTTCATGGCCTGCATGGCCCGTTGTATGTACGAACCCTGACAGTCATCTCCAAGCCTTATCTGGTTATATAAGTAGGAAGGGCTGAAAGCGATGCTGTTGGGGTCTTTTCCGGTAGCTGCTGCAGTTAATATAGTTTGGGCTGCATAAGCGCTGCTCCAGGCTACGCAGCTTCCCTGCGCGCCCTGATCGCCACGGCGGGGCGCAAAGCGTAGCAATGATACCGCTTCGGGGGGCGGGTTTTTAGCGTTGTCGTCAGCCAGTCCTTCATAAATGGAAGCCTTAT
>DAOLFI010000543.1:0-3418 GCA_035326385.1 Niabella sp. | reverse complement strand
ATTACCATGCAAAAGCCGGTTCGGCCACAAGACAAGTCGGTGCGGTTTACCGTTGAGCTAGAAAAAGGGCCGCTGGCCTTACATACCTGGCTGAATGGACCAGAAAATAATTCTTTTTCCGGGGCTTATTATGTGTATGTAAAGAGAATATCCGGTATAAAATAAAATGGCGATTGCTTCTTTAATGATAAAAACGATGATTATGCAAATGTTATCAACCAGAACAGCACTCATGTGCTTACTCTTTTTCTGCGGAACAGCAAGATTGCTCGCGCAGCAAAACCCGAATATACGGACACTGGAGGGCCGGGTAGTTTCGGAGGCAAATACAGGGCTTCCTGATGTGAATATAATACTGGAAGAGGTTGAGTCAAGAAAAAGACTCACTTTTTCAACAGACCAATCAGGGGTGTTCACTATTACGCCTGTTTTTATAAACAGGAAATACAATATTTACTTTTCTCATGTAGGTTACACCTCAGACACGATTGTGAACCGCTCTTTTCCTAAAAGTTTCAACCAGGAAATTGTGATAAGGTTAAAGGAAACGAAAGATGTAATGGATGAGGTTGTGGTGGTAGGCTATGGAGAGCTAAAAAAATCGGATGTTACAGGAGCTATATCCAGTATAAAAATTGGCGATGAAGCTAAGAACCGCCCGGTAAGTAATCTTGCAGAACTGATACAGGGTAAGGCATCGGGAGTGCAGATTATTAATAATTCTGGTATGCCCGGCTCGTCTATTACTTTTAATATCCGCGGCGTTAGTTCCTTTTCTGATAACAGCCCGCTGGTTATTATCGATGGCGTGCCTGTGCCGGCTGATAACTATTCACAAAGCTCAGATGACGGGGGGCTTGTTGGGTCTTCTTTACGACCTATGGTAACCAATAGCCAGCTGGCCACATTAAATCCCAATGACGTAGAATCCGTAGAAATATTAAAAGATGCCTCCTCCACGGCAATTTATGGGTCGAGGGCATCTAACGGCGTGGTTTTGATTACAACAAAGAAAGGAAAACAGGGAAGGGATAGGATTGAGTATAATTTCAATATTACTTCCACAGAATTGACGAAACAATACGAGGTGCTGAATTCAAAAGAATATATGGACTATGTGAACGAGGCATATGAAAATGACGGAAAGGCTGTTCCGTATCCGCATGATTCATTATATGATCAGCGGGTCTTGACTAGCAGGGATTGGCAGGATATGATATTTCAAAAAGGATTATCCATGGATCACCAATTATCTTTTTCGGGCGGCGATGCAAAAACAAAATATTCGGTAACCGCTAACTATAATACCGCTGAGGGCAGGATCATTACATCGAAATTTCAACGTTATAGTGTACGTGCAAACCTGGAGCGGAAAATCTCCAACCGGTTGTCATTGAGCCTGGGAACTTCTTATACAGAAGCCATTTCCAATGCAGTGCCGCATTCTGTGGAAGGAGGTGGAACCTCTAACGAATTAGGTGTGATGACGATGGCGCTGGCTTACCAGCCTTTTCGTTCCGAGGATTGGGAAACGCTGGATATAGTTGCGGATCGCCAGAATCCGCTGGCATTAATTTATAACAGAACTGATGTATATAAAAACCGGTCTTTGTCTGGAAGAGCAACCTTAACATATAATATCTTAAAGGGATTGATTTTTAAATTAAACACTTCGTTCTTTAGCTATATCGGTGACAGGGATTTTTACAGTGGCCATCGTACTGCTTTAGGACGAAATGCACCCAACGGATATGCTGCAGTATTTAATAACCGGAATTATAATTATTTAGCGGAATATACCTTTAACTATAACAGGCAATTCAAGAAGCACCGGATCAATGCCGTGGCCGGATATACCTGGCAGGATTGGAAAAACAGGGGATTAATAGCTTCTGCGGCAGATTTTCCAAGCGATGCTACATTGTATTATAACTTCAATCTGGCAAATGTTATTAACCGCCCTTCGCAAAGCTTTTCTAATTACTCGTTGGCTTCTTACCTGGGCAGGGCAGTATATTCTTATGACAATCGATATGTATTGACCCTTACCGCGCGGTACGATGGTTCTACACGGCTTGCCAAAGGAAATCAATGGTCGTTTTTCCCATCGGTTGGTGCATCCTGGAATGTAACATCTGAAAAGTTTATGAAAAGCCAGGATGTTTTCAAAAACCTAAAATTCAGAGCAAGTTGGGGACAGTCTGGCAACCAGGTTATTTCCCCTGGAAGCAGCCAGTTAACGCTGGCGACTAATAAGGCTGTTTTTGGAAATAATATTGTGGTAGGTTACCTCCCCGGCAACCTGGCGAATGACCAGCTTCGCTGGGAAACTACCAGCGCGTGGAACTGGGGAACCGATATGGAGTTTGGAAATGGAAGAGTGCGATTCTCGGCAGACTATTATATAAAAGATACCAAAGATCAACTAGGCAACTACCCGCTGCCAATGAGCACTTCTTATGGAAGTATTCCAACGAATTTAGGAAAGATCCGGAATCAGGGCCTGGATATGGACCTGAGCGTGGACCTTGTAAAAAGAAAGATAGAATGGACCTTCTCTGGTAATATCTCTTTCAACAGGAATAAAATATTAGATCTTGGAGATCTGGATGAAATTATAACATCGCGTGTTTACAATGATATAAGCATTCCATTCCTGATTTCGCAGGTAGGGCAGTCGATGTACAACTTCAGAGGTTTTCTGGTTGATGGAATTTATCAGACACAGCAGGAGGTAGACGATGGTCCTGTAGATAGTGGAGTGCCCAATACTCCGGGATCATTAAAATTTGTAGATACCAATGGAGATGGAGAAATTAATGAAAATGATATTGTGATTTTGGGTAGCCCGCTTCCTAAGTATACATTCGGAATTACAAACGACCTGTCGTATAAATCTTTTAGCCTGAATGCTTTGATAACATCAAGCATGGGTAATAAAATTGCCAATCTGGTACGTTACAGGCTGGAAGGCATGGTGGCCACCAGCTTATGGAATATAACTAAAGAAGCTTATGATAACAGGTGGACCGGAGAGGGCTCGAGTAATTCATATGTCAAACCAACGACAACCGGAACTCCTTTTAACGGTAGGTTTACCAATAGTTTATTAGAGGATGGGTCCTATGTAAGATTAAAGAGCGTAACGTTGGGTTATCAGCTGCCATTAAGACAAATGAAAATAAATATGCTCCAGGGCTTACGGGTGTTTGTTACAGGAACTAATCTTATAACGATTACCAAATATAAAGGGTATGATCCGGAAGTAAGCACTTCAGGTTCTACCGCGCCAGGTGTAGATAATTACACTATGCCTCAAGGACGCAGCTATACAGCAGGAATTAATGTTCAGTTTTAAACTTAAATCATTTTAAAATGAAAATATATAAATTTTTCATAGCCATATTTACATTATTAG
>DAOLFI010000542.1:0-3425 GCA_035326385.1 Niabella sp. | reverse complement strand
TTTTGGAAACAAGCTTCCAGCTTAAACGGGGAACCCTAACATCTAAACCTACAGGGTTGGTGCGGTACTCACATGTGGGCTGCGTTATGGTAACGGATTGAGCCTGGCTCCGCAATATTCCTGATAAAAATAAAGCCAGTATACAACCAAGTGTAACGAAACATTTTTTCCTGATACAAAATTTCATGTGTTTATTTTTTATTGTTTTAATGGTCAAAGAGCATACCCGCTAATTACCTTCAATAATGAGAAACTCGCGGCATTTCCTGCTTTATTATCGCGTTATTCTTTAACTATTCGATTGCGCTTCTTTCTCTTTCATATAATTCCCGCATCTCGTTGAGTTTATCTCTATACGAAGCAGCCTTAGCAAGATTGATGGTTTCTTTAGGATCGCGCTGTGTATCATACAGCTCTTCATACCCATACTCTATATACTTCATATACTTAAAATTGCTGGTAACAACACCCGCTACTTTTGGAAGCCGGGGAGCACTAAAAACCATATGACTATAAAAAAACTGTTCGCGACCGGGTTTATTTTGCATTACTGCTGCTATCAGGTCTGTTCCCTGCATAGCTGCGGGAACAGCAATTCCCGCTTTGCCCAGAACAATAGGAGCTATATCAATATTAAGTGCCATTTGATCAATCTTTCCTTTTTTAAATTCCGGAGAACGGGGATCATAGATAATCAACGGTACACGTATGGACTCTTCGAAGCCATACCATTTCCCCATCAGCCCGTGCTCACCAAGGGAAAACCCATGATCGCTTGTATAGATAATTACAGTATTATCTGCAATACCTAACCTTTTTAATTTTTTAACAACCGATCCTACTGTCGCATCTACTCCTGTTAGTAAGCGGTAATAGTTACGTGTATTTTCCTGAAGCAATTCTTTTGTTGAAAAAAAGCCATACCATCTTTCCCGGGCTATATTCTGATCGGTTCTGAAAAAATCAGGAAAGCTATTCCAGTATTTCGGATCTGCTGTTTCTGGAGCTGTTATACTTATTCCCGCATAAAGGTCTTTGTAACGTTCCTGTACCATGTAGGAGGCAGGCGTTCCATCTATCTCATGGGCTGCATAAAAATTTATTGTAAGGCAGAACCGATCATTTCTATATCGATTTAAGAACTCAAATACTTTCTCCTGAACCAGATCCGTATTATGAACCCCGTTCAGCTGTAAAGGAATTACTGCCTGCCAATAGTCAAAACAACTATCAGGCGGATTATCTCCTATACCAACCTTACCTATCCAGCCTATCGTGTACCCTGCTTTTTTTAAAAGCAGGGGATAAGTCTGGTTTAATGCTGCTTCAGTAAAATCAGTAACAAAGCTGTTTATTTTATGCCTTTGCTGATACTGTCCTGTTAATATACTCGCCCTGCTGACAGCGCAAATTGCAGTTGTAACATACGCATGGGTGAACGCAATACCTTTACTAACCAGCTTATCCAAATTAGGTGTTTTAACAATTGTATTGCCCATTACGCCTAATGCCCCGGCCCTGTGGCTTTCTGCTATTATAATAATAATATTGGGCTGCAGCATCGATCTACTGTTCCGTTTTTCTTTATTAAAAACCTGGCAGTCTTTTGCTTCTGCTGCCTGAACTGACCCAATGAAACAAGCAATCAGGCCAGCAAACATGTAAACGTATTGTTTTAACGTATGCATTACTGTAAACCATTTTTACCAATAAAATAAATTTCTGATCATCTATTTCTGCGCTTCAATCTTAATACAAAGATTTCACACCTGTTCTGATACTCAGTAACCAAGGTTTTGCTCCAGTTTATTAATAAATATTTCTCTTGATGGAATTGACTGTAAAATTTTATACGCTTCAATCTGTTTTCCCTGTACCTTCATCACTGCCATAGCCCCGTCCGTTCTTACCAGATTGTACCAGGGCTGGTTTTCAAAGCGAAATTCTACTGTCTTCCCTTTTCAATTAATGCGGCTAATAGCTAAAAAAAAAGCCATGCAGATGAATAAACAGAATGTACTGTTCAAAACATATTGAAAAGATTTAATTTTCGCTACGTCCTTCCCTGAAATAATACAAGCCCGCAGTATTAAAATAGGTAATATGCTTATCCACTCTTTCTTTAAACAAATCGAAATTGAGATAAGGATCTTCCGTCCAGGCAGATTCTGCTAATGCGGTTATCCGCGGGAAGAGCATGTAATCCAGGCGCTGCTCATTTTTAATGGTCTCACCCCAAAGATTTCCCTGGACACCCAGTAATTGTTTTTTATTTATAGATACCGGAATCCCTTTCAATGAAAACCGATACACATCTTCCAGCATATTAAATTTATTCCCTGTCCATTTACGGCCTATCCTGTCGCTGTCCCGTTGTACAAAATCCAGGTAGTAAGGTAAACGAGGACATAGCACTACGGAATATCCTTTGTCAAACGCCTGCTGTAATACTTCCGGTCTTTCGTGACGCCACCAGAATATAATCGTCTTGTCAGCTGGTAATCTGTTATTGGTTGCTTCATCCCAAACCAATACTTTCTTATTCATAGCATATACGCTGTCTGCCATACGCCTCAAAAAATACTTTTCAACACCATGTATATCTCCAAGTCCCTTTTGGCGTATCAGATTTTGTATCAACTCGTTTTTATTCCAGTCGTCATTGGCAAGGGCCACTTCATCACCGCCTAAAAACATGAGATCCGACGGGAACAATACGTTCACTTCACGGAGGATATCTGTCAGATAACCGTATGTTTCTTCCTTGCCGGGGTTGAATGTAAAATCCGGAATCTTTGCAGAACCGCCACCGCTAAATGCCGGATAGGCTTTATTAGCAGCACGCGCATGGCCGGGCATGTCTACTTCGGGAACAATTTCAATACAGCGTTCCGCTGCATAATCTACTATTTCTTTTATGTCCTCCTGAGAGTAATATTGGGCCGGTGCATAGGGGTCTGTGTTATTGCCAATTCCTCCTACTTTACCTAATAAGGGGTATTTGCGTATATCCAGCCGCCAGCCCTGGTTATCTGTAAGATGCCAGTGAAAGCGATTCAGCTTATAGAAAGCCATCCAGTCCAGCACCTGCTTTATCTTCTTTTTCCCAAAAAAATGTCGGGCTTCATCAATCAGCAGACCACGCCATGCAAATTTTGGACGGTCTTCTATCTTCCAGCAATCCAGCAAAACAATTCCTTTATTGGTATGGTTTTGCCGTACCAGTTGCAACAGGGATACTACTCCATTGAAGATGCCTTTCGGCATAGCTGCTTCAATACGGATCTCCCCGGGGGTTATGTTCAGTTCATAAGCTTCATCATCATTTCCCTTTACCACTCTTTTCTTAAATATAATAGCTTGCTGCACCTGTTGTATGGAGCGGCTGATACCAATGCCCGTGAATTGGAGCAATTGACGTTGTA
>DAOLFI010000541.1:0-3425 GCA_035326385.1 Niabella sp. | reverse complement strand
GGAGCATATCCATCTGTATATCCACATAAAAGGTATGCCCTTCAATATCCAGTGTAGGCAACACGCCCTTATTCCAGCGCAGGTCCAGCAGACTGCCCTTCTCTATGGTAAGCCCAAAGTCGATCTTTCCTTTTACCTCCTCTAAACTAAGGTTATACTTTTGCGCCACGCCTATGGGGTCAATACTGGTTAACTCAGGTATTTGCACTAATTGCAGATCTGTTGAATCTGTAAAGGCCAGTTCCCTTCTTCTTTCATTGGTAGGGAAATTTTTGGTACTTACATCATAATGAAAAGTATATCCGTTTCCATTACCAACATATTGCATTTCCTTTATGTGCATCACATTTCTCGGGTTGGATTTTTCGCGCAATTCATCTTTGAGTCCATCAACGATAAATTCCGTTCCTTCAATAAACACCGTTGGTTTTTCCCGCTCTGTTTTTCCCGCTTCTTTTTGCTGGCGCACGTCAACCACCCAATCAATATAGCTTTTTGCGTCTTCCATATTATGAGGAAACGATTTCCTGCGCCCGGACAGCTTGGAATCATCAAGACCAACTATAAACCCGTATTCGGGAAAGTCTTCTGTACGATAAACAATAATGAGGTTATTGATGTCCTTTTCAGCAACGTTGTTCCTGTGGCTGGCGATGGTATGTCCTTTATATTCCTCGAATATATAGTCGAGATCGTCTTTTTTGATCATAATTGTAATATTTAACCGGAACCAATAATTTCGCTGCCGGTCAAATGTCAGGACTGAGTGAAGAAATGCTACCGGAATGTCTTTCAGGGGAACTGTTTGGCAGCCCGAGGCGTTTGAGGCGCTTAGCGATCAGCAAACAGTCACTACTGTTTTCATCTTTTTTTGATATTTTAGTAGGGTCTAACTACAAGTTGCAACAGAATCAAACGATAACGAACCTTATCTAAAATCTAAATTAATGGCGCAGGAAACCAAACTGAGCAAGAAGCTGCCCGAAACCTTAGAGGCCGAAATCAAAGTATTTGCTGATGGATTACCCTATTGGTCGAAGTATATGGCGGAGAAATGGCTATCCGGATCAGTAATCTCTGAAGAAGTTACCACTGCCGCGTATTTCTTCTTGTTAGAAGAATTGGGATTAAAAACAAAAAGTGAACGCCAGACACTTGTGATCAAATACGATGTTCAAAAATCCGGGAATCACAAAAGTGATCTTCTGTTTGCAAAAGTTCAAAATGTAGAAGGCGTTAATGCGTTAATGGAAGGGCAGACAATAGAATTTGGCAATCATCTTACCATTATTTATGGTGCAAACGGTTCGGGAAAATCTGGTTACACCAGATTGTTTAAGCTCGTTTTTTATTCTAAATCGAAAGAAGAAATTTTAAAGAATATTCACATTGATACGGGCCATAAAGCTGTAAGCGCAAACTTTAGTTTTACCTCTGGTACCGATTCGATATCATTAACACTGAACGACAAGGGGAAAGCGGAGTTCACGCAATTTTCCGTTTTTGATGGCAAGAGTGTCATTCGCCACCTTGACCAGCGAAACGAATTTGAGTTCAGGCCGTCCGGCCTTGCTTTCTTTGCTGATTATACCGCTGCGCTTGCAATGGTAGAGCAGAAACTAAATGCTGACCTCTCCTTAAAAAAGACAGGTAGTACCGCACAGGATCTGGCAGACCTGTTTGATGGCGAATCTGAAATAAAATCTTTTGTACAGGCGTTGAGCAGTAAATCAAAGGCAGCAGACCTTCAGAAATTTGCCCCCTTTACCGAAATCGACAAAGCTGAAAAGGTAAAAATCGACAAAACCTATGACGAGCTTTTACTCGCTTCAAAAGATAAAGAGAAGAAGATATCCCAACTATTAACGATAAAAAAATTATTGGCAGAGAACAAGCTGGCTGTTGAAAAGCTGAATCAACACTTTGGCATAGATTATCTGAAAAAAATAAGGAACGCTATACAGGATTGTTTAGATAAAGAAAGCATTACAAAAGCAGAGGGCGTTGAAAGTTTTAAAACGGAAACCATATTAGGGGTAGGATCAGAGCAATGGAAAAACTTCATAATTGCAGCGGAAACTTTTGCCAGGATGCAAGATCCTGAGCAGCATACCTATCCCAAGAAGGGCGATAGCTGTCTGCTTTGCCAGCAACCATTATCGCCAGATGCTATCAACCTGATTGCTAATTATTGGTCATTTATCAAGAGTGTTGCAGAAGAAAATTTCAACAAATCGCAGGAGATCCTCAACAAATTGGAAACCGGCTTGGGAAAATTTGTCTTTGATCTGTTTCCGGAAAACAACACGCTTACCGACTGGCTGACGGAGCGGTATCCTGAAGCGCTGCAATCATTAAAAGATGCACTTGCCCAACAAAAAACGCTTTGTGAAACCATAATATCAGATGTCAAGGCTAAAAAGATTGTTGATCATACTGAAGTCCTGACATCATTGGAACACTATAAAACCATTGGTAATTATATTGACACAGTCATCGCCTCTCTGCGGGAGAATGAGCAAAGCAAGGAGTTAGCGCAGCTCAATGCAAAAAAGACTTACCTGGCTCATAAGGAAAAGTTTAATACGCACCTTGCAAAGTTTGAAACGTTTTTGGAAAACCAGGATTGGATTGCGAAGGCAGGAAAAGCAAATTTCCGAAAGGCCAAGACAGATACCACTTATGCTGAAAAAGCATTGTCCGATAAATATTTCAGCCAGAAATATATCGATGCCTTTAATGACGAATGTAAAAAGATGAATGGGAATTTTGGCATTGAGATCAGTCACACAGGCTCCGCCGGAAAATCCTACAGGCAGTTAAAACTGAAAGGTAATAATCCTAACGCGGTACTAAGTGAAGGAGAACAAAAAGTTATAGCAATCGCGGATTTTATTGCTGAAATGAGGCTTTCGGAGATAAACCGGGGAATAATATTCGATGACCCTGTAACCTCGCTGGATGAGACCCGAAAAAGTGAAATCGCAAAAAGGCTTGTTGAAGAAAGCCTGAACAAACAAACGATCATATTTACACATGATCTTGTTTTTGTTTCGTCACTCATTGGGCACTGCGCCGATATCAAAGCAACTCATGTATGCCACTGGATTGAAAACAGAAGCGGCAATCCTGGCCAGATATGGCTGAATAATGCCCCATCGTATGAAAAAGAATACAGGAGCGCTGAACCTGCCAAAAAATACTACAACGAAGCGAAGAAGGATGACTGTCCTCCCGCCCAAAGAGAGTTTCTGCTGAAAACAGGATTTGCGTCCCTCAGAACCAGTTATGAAGTGCTTGTAATAAATGATCTGTTTAAAAATGTAGTGCAGCGGTTTAATGAGCGAGTAAGCATTGAAGCGCTCAATTCTGTTTTTTTCGATAGCGGGCTGATAGATGAACTGCAAGATAGTTTCGGGCAATGT
>DAOLFI010000005.1:0-18164 GCA_035326385.1 Niabella sp. | reverse complement strand
TTTAGCTCAGTTGGTTCAGAGCATCTGCCTTACAAGCAGAGGGTCGGCGGTTCGAACCCGTCAACTCCCACCACACAATCAAGCAGTTACAATAAATATTTTGTAGCTGCTTTTTTATTTGAGACATGTTTTGAGACATGTGGTTTTTTGTGGATAAAATTTTGAATTTTTCGGAGAGCAGAAACAGATTTTAATCCCAAGCTAACTATATTGACACCCTAAAAGATTAAAAGACTATTTCCTATACAAACGAAACTATTGGGAAAATAGATTTCTCCGGCTCAATACAGACGAACTGCTATAGGCGAAATAATATCAACCTTCATTGTGTCATTTATCTTAAAATTACTTTTAATCCAATTACGAAGTTCCTTGCCGCCCATTATTCTTGGTGTTCCATTTTTATTTGCAGTCCGATTGATATATCCTTGAATCGTTGTGTCACCACTTGAACCAAGTTGGATATCAATGGTAGCGTTGTCTGCTCCAAACATTTGTGAATATTCTCTTCCAACATTGAAAAAACCTTGATTGTAATATGCCTGCCCAAGTGAAATACTAATTGTTGTTAAAACAGGAATAAGTTGCGCTGTAGGCTTTGGTTCTTTTGAAAGTTCTGGTTTTTCGCTTTCTATGTCAACTGGAATTAAGTTTCGTCCAGATAAATTCCAGTCAGGATTTATTTTATAAATTAAAGTATCCTCAAGCCCTGCTGCAAGATTAATTCTAAAGTCTCCATACTTTAAAAGTCCATTATCCGTTAAAATGAAAATATCAACTGGCTGGTTTTCGACGAGCAAATTTTTAATTGCCTTATTTACTCTTATGTTTGTTGTTTGCGAAGGTCCTGGATTTTGATAACCATACATTCTTTGAGATAGCTGCATTTTGGTTTTCCCAATATACCTTATTTCGCCATTGGAAATAAAGCTATACAGAACGTTTGATGTTGTGTGGTGCGAAGTCAAGTTATATTTTATTGTGTCATTGTTAAGCATCCAATGTCCAACCGAAATAAAACCGATATTCAGTAGTCTATTCATACTTGACGAGTTGTTTTAAATACTGCAAACCTCTTAAATATACGCAGCTTTCCCCTATTTTAAATGGTTATTCGTAATTTTAAGTTATTCAATTGACCCATGAATGAAAATTCCTCAGTCCATAATAAACCGTCTTAACTTCAGGTATGTAACCGCAATTGATGTGCATGGGAAACTCCCGAATGATTCTATTTGGATAGCAAAAGACATAGCGGCTTTTATCGACAAAGCGATCAGGAAAGGAAATGCAGTGAGTTTGGATGATATTGACTATTTGCTTTCGGAAAAATATTTCTGGGATATTGAGCATTTTGAAGATTTCTGCCGGAATGTTTACTTCACTTTTAAGCCTGGCTTCACTACAAAACTGACCCGCCAATTACCGGATATTGATCAGGAAGACCTGAGTTACTTTCAACAGGTACTTGGGCAACATCCTTACCCATATAAAGATGCGATTGGCCATCCTGACGACCCGTATCTTCATTTTATAGGTAAAAAAATCCAAAGTCTTAGTAAGACTGGTATCCTTTCCAAAGCAGTAGAAATGGATAAAGAAAATCGCCGAAAATTATTAAACGCGCTACAACAGAAAAAAATCGTATTGCAAAACATTGAAGTCCCCCGCCCCCTGAAGCACCTTAACCAAAAGACACCTTTTACAGATATGCTCCAACCCACAAATGGTTCAGTAAACAATACCAAACTATTCATCCAGCAGCAGCTTACCCTTGCCGGTATTCCCTTTGAACTGCTTATCCCAAAACCGGTAACTAAAACCCGAACCAATAAAAACCCGGACGGCTTTGCCGGGGCTGTTGCCAGCATGATCACTACCTTTAAAGACCTGGGTTATTTTAAGGACGACTTTTCATTCCCCGAGATACTCAATGCCTTTTTAAAGGAGACAGGCAACTCCATTGGTAAACTCAATAATTTTAAAAGAAATTACCTGGCAGATAATTATTACCTGCGTTATAAAGCATCCCTTGAAGACCTTGCCCTCAAAAAATACCGGGAAAACGCCTGATATTCCTGATTTTCCGCCATACTGACTTGATATGCCTGCGGGGCAAGGCTATGTTGCGCTCATTGTTCACAAATAACAACAAATAGTAATGAGCGTAAATAATCCTTTTGAACAAATTAATGAACGACTGGATCAAATTCAAAAATCTTTGATCGCCTGGTTTTCTAAACAGGAAAACAGGGAAAAACAGCCGGATCGCACCTACAGTGCTGATTTCCTTACCCTCCCGGAAGTAGCTGTTATCCTTAAAAAGCCAATTGGCACTGTCCGCGGCTATATACATTCCCGCGGGCTTCCGGCAAAAAGGCTGGGCAAGCCTTACCTGGTGCGTAAAGACGATTTGACTGAATGGCTCAGCAAATGGCAAGCTGACGAAACCGAGACCGCTTTACCTGTGGACGGCTATTCCCGGATGCTGGAACACCGCAAAAAATACAGCAAATCTTAACCCCTTCTTTTCCCATCAATATTTTTTAAAAAATGGAATACTTACGTATTGGTACCATTTATTACAAGGTTGTACAAAAGCCATTAGCCTCTGGTGATAGGATTGAAATACTACTACCCTGGTCGGTGGAGTGTATTAAACAGGATCATGGCAAAGATTTTCTTTCCGGCATTCCCCGGTATGATGGCTTTTGTTTAGTACCAGCCCATTTAAGCTACCGGCGGAAGATTGAAAATTTTTATAACCGGTATAGCCCGTTTTTGCATGAGCCACAACCCGGCTACCCAAAACAAACCCTGGTGTTTTTAAATCATGTGTTTGGCGAACAGTTGGAACTGGGTTTGGATTATTTTAAGATCCTGTTGCTTTACCCCACGCAGATCCTGCCTATCCTGTGCCTGGTAAGCAAGGAGCGTAATACCGGCAAAACTACTTTCCTCAATTTTTGTAAGGCCATTTTTGGCGATAATATGACCATTAACAGTAATGAGGACTTTAGAAGCAACTTCAATGCGGAATGGGCCAGTAAATTAATTATCGGCGTAGATGAAACTTTCCTGGATAAAAAGGAAGATTCAGAAAGGATAAAGAACCTCAGCACCTCCCGGTATTACAAAGTAGAGGCCAAAGGACAAGATCGGCAGGAAATTGAGTTTTTCGGAAAGTTCATTTTATGCAGCAATAACGAGGACAATTTTATCCAAATTGATACTTCTGAAATCAGGTACTGGATACGCCGTCTGCCGACTCTAACCACCGATAACCGCAATCTGCTGACTGATCTGAAAACGGAAATACCGTTTTTTATTCATTACCTGATCGGGCGGCCCTTTACCACACAGCCGGTAACCCGGATGTGGTTCCGGCCAGAGCAAATTGCCACCGCTGCGCTGAAACATATCAAACGTTTTAACCGTAACCGGCTGGAAAGCGAAATGGCCCAGTTGCTTTTACAAATACTGGACATGAAAGAACCCGTGACCGAAATCTGTTTTTGCGTATCAGATTTGCAGGACTGGCTGCAGAAAAAAGGTATTCACAGCCGCGATGCTGCCGCCATCCGGAGAATACTCCAGCAGGAATGGAAATTAAAACCGGCGGATAATTCCAATAGCTATTTACAGTACCGTTTTGGCGGTGATGGAATGATCTATGAGTTTATGCAAAAGGGACGGTTTTATACCATCAAAAGAAATGAGGTGCTGAAGCTCAATAATATTGATGATTTTGATGACAATGATACAAGCTAATCAATATCAAACCATTACTGTCATCAAAACCGTCATCAAAGCTTCATCAAAAAAATACCAATGATGACAACTGAAATCTTTTGATGACAGCGTGATGAAGCCTTAACCTATTCGGCACAAAACAATTACACCAATTTTCATCAAATCATCAAAAAAATAGAGAGTTATGACCCCCCAAAAAATGACCTGTGAGCAGGCAAAGAAATTAGACATCGTTAGCTACCTGGAACAACTGAATTGTAGACCTTCCAAAGTGCAGGGAAATGACTACTGGTATTATTCTCCGTTTCATAAAGAACATACCCCATCTTTTAAAGTAAACCGGAAGCTGAATGTTTGGTATGATCACTCATTAGGCAAAGGAGGCAATCTGGTTGATTTTGGCATCACATACCACAACTGTTCCGTCGTCGATTTTTTAGAAAAGCTAAATGACACCCAACAACTTTTTTCTTTTCACCAGCAACATATAAATCTGAATGAAAATGAACGAACTCCAATAAATACGCAAGGAAATGAGCAGGGAAAAAAGGAAACGAACAATCCGCATGAACAGAAACAAACGAAAATGAAAGTTCTTGCAATAAAAGACCTGCAAAGCCCGGCACTGAAAGACTATTTCCGGAAAAGAGAAATCACCCTTGCAAATGCTGAAAAATATTGTAAGGAAACTATTGTTGAGGTCGAGCAAAGAAAGATTTCAATGATTGGATTTAGGAATAATTCCGGCGGTTTTGAACTCAGAAGTATTGGTAATATTAAGAGTACCATTGCCCCAAAAGATGTTAGCTTTTTTGAGAATGAAAAACCCGCATTAGCTGTTGTGGAGGGACTGTTTGATTTTCTTTCCCTGTTGGAAAAACAACAAGAACTTTTACCGGAACTGACAAATTTTCTGGTACTCAATTCCCTTTCCTTTTTTGAAAGATCATTACCACTTATGAAAGAACACGAACGCGTTTACCTGCTGCTGGATAATGATGTTTCGGGGAAAAACTGTACCGCATCGGCTATGAAACAATCTCAAAAGTTCAAAGACCTGTCTTACAAATATGTTCATCATAAAGACCTTAACGAATGGCTGGTGAAAGAAAAAACCCACGCACAGGAGCAAAGCATCCATAGGGGCTTTGGGCTTCGGCGTTGAGGGAGCCAGCTATGTTCTCGTAGGCTCGTAACCTCACCTACTTCGAACATGCTGGCCCATTCATGCCGCTTTGTGGCGGCATTCATAGGAGCGCAAAGCGCGGTTGTCAACTATTAAAATTAATGAAGCATGAATACACCTAATGAAAAAAACAAAGGCGGAAGGCCCAAAAAATCAGTAAGACGGAACCATCGTTTACGGGTGGCCTGCACCGCACTGGAAGCAAAAATAATTGAGGCTAAAGCGAAACAGGTGCAACTGACCATCTCTGGATTTTTACGTGAAGCATCGCTGAATAGCCAAATTGTCACCCGGCAAAAAACATTGCCAAAGGAAGTTTTAGACTTTACCGGCAACCTCAATCACCTTGCGGCCAACATCAATTCGCTGGCGTATAAGAATAATTCCGCGCAAACTTTTAATGCTTTTGAACGGGCAGAATTAAAGCAACTGGCGGTACAGGTAAAAGAGTTGGCCCAGGCTATTAAAAACAGTTTGCAATGATTGGAAAGGCGATTACAGGAAAAGGATTTGCCGGGTGTATCCGGTACTGCCTGGAGGATAAGAAAATGAAGGTGGATAAGGATCATACCCTGATGCAAAACCGGGCGGAGGTTTTGCTCTTCAATAAATGTTTTGGCAACAAAAAAGAACTGGCGCAACAGTTTAACGAAGTGCGAAAATTAAATCCCAAACAATCCAAACCGGTATTTCATTTTACGCTAAGTATGGCTCCTGGGGAACAATTAACAAGGTCGCAATTGATCCAGATTGCCAGGGATTGCGCGGAGGATTTTGGCTTTACCGACAACCAGTTCTTAGCCGTGGAGCATAAAGACACCCAGCATCAGCATATCCATATTGTGGCCAATCGCATCGGTTACGCCGGTAAGACCAATGTGTCTGATAGTAATAGTTATAAACGTATGGCGGAGTTCTGCCGGAAAATGGAACAAAAATACCAACTACAGCAGGTATTAAGCCCCCGGCGATTTTTATCAAAAGAGCAGCAATTAATCCCCAGGAATGACAGCAGGAAAGAACGTATCAAAACGCAGTTACAGGAACTTTTGCGATCATCAAAAACAATGAAAAGTTTTTTTGAGAAAACAAAGCAGCGGGGTCTTGAGATTATCAAGGGTCGGGGTATCTCGTTTATTGACGACAAGGGTGTAAAAATAAAAGGCAGCGATATGGGTCTTTCCCTGCAAACAATCGAAAAACAAATCGAAAAAAACAACCAGGTAAGGGAGCAAAAACAAACAGAATTTATCAAAATAAAACAACGGCAAAATACAATTGGACGATGAAAGAAGAAATTATAAAATCAGTGCTCGAAGAAGTATTGGAAGGTCAAAAAGAAACAACGATTAGCGTTGGCTTGCTGACGACAGCAGTTGAAAAGCAATCGGATAAAATAACCGAAATAGAAGACAAAGTTGCCAAAATAAAAATTGAGGTTCCTGCACCTGATCTCCGGCCGGTTGAAGAATTGCTTGCTGCCCACAACCGGAAAATACAGGCCATTATTGCGGCCCAGCCGAAGGAGGTGCAGCAAATAAACCGGACAGTGCTTTTCCCCATAGAAAGCCATAAGCTGGAATTTTACAAAGCGGTATTGGGGCAGTTCTTTAAGTGGGGCACAATCCTGATTATTGTGCTGGTAATTATTTTCAAAATAGAGCACTACCTGAAATAAATAACGCCAATGCAATGTTGCAAGCAGTATTGGTTAGGAAAGCTTAATGTCCAATTCGTCGGCGTTAACTTCTTTTGCCATTTCATTGAAAATATCAAATAGCTCCTGACGTCGTTTGTTTAATGTGTCTGAAATTCCCAATTCACTGTCGTTTGGAATATTAATAAAATTTGCACTTTGGATTATTTCACCTTTTGATAGTTGAAGAGTAGTATAGTCTCTAACCTCTTGCAGTACTCTAACGATATTTTTTGAATTGTCGGTCAATGATTTGGTTGAAAATTTGTCAGAACTGAAAGAACTTCCAATTAGATTGCCTTGTCTGTCGTAAAGTTTCCCTGTAACAAATGCTTGTTGGCTATCGGAAATTGCTTGAATGAAATTGCCGCAATCGTTTTCACAATTAAATCTTGTAGTGAATGCTGGTCGGTATAATGACTTGTATAGTAGTGAAATTATATGTAAGTCTCTATTGTATAAATTTAGATTTTTGAGCACATCAGTATAATATAGGTAAGCTATCTCTGTATGTCTACTTATTTCTTCCTGGATTGTTTCCCAAAACCAAACTTCTACCAGAAACTTTGACTGCTGTTTTCGATTGGCATTAATTGAAATCAAATGGTCTTGAATTTTTGTATCCCTAAACATAGTTGTGGATACAATAAATTTATCTATCGCTGTAACAAAAGCCTCCGCATTTGATATTTCGTTGTCAATAATTACATTTGTTATTTCTGTTGTGAGTTTCTTAGAAGAAGCTGTTGTGCGTTTCTTGTACTTACATTGTACGCCAACGGAATTGTATTTCTTATCCCTGCCCCAAATGTCGACACCGTCTTGGCTTTGTCCTTCTCGACCATATTTGTCGAAATCACCTTCTATCCTATACTTGGTTATATCAAGGATAAGGTTCTCAAAATCCTGCCAATTTCTTGGGGGATAATATGTCTTAGGTATTGTCTGCATAATATTGCTTGCAACGGATCAGGTATTTGCGATAGTGTGGCAATAGAAATCCGTCAGCCGAATTTAATGCAAAAGTTTAATAGTAGCACAAAAGTTGAGCATTTAACATCAAGCCGCACTATTGCAAATACCCTATTGCCTGCTGCCCTTTTTTTGTTTGTCGTCATAAGTCTATTACTGTCATACTACGCAATGGTAATGGTCTGTAAACCTTGTCGCCAAAATGGTTAATAAATTCGTTTTCTTGGCCGTTCCAGTTAAAGCCTGGTCTTGCTAAACAATATTCGTTTTGCTTTGTCGCAGAAACCACATAGCAATAACCTACACCAGCGATTGAAGAATAAATAATCTGTCCCTTTTCTGCTTTGTCAGCAAATCTTCCGTTTTCTCTGTTTTGAGCTGAGCGTCTGAAAGCATTGCAAACTTGATAGGCAAAGTAATCTAATTGGGTGTCTAAGTTTCTTGTTGCTTGTTTTAGATTTTTAGCTTTTTCTTTCACTTGTGCAATTAAAGTGCTTAGATTTTCGTCAATGTCTGTTGTAGATGTCCAACCTAAATAATGTAATGCGTTTAGCAATAAAGTTTTCAAGTATGGTTTTTCATCTTCTTTCCAATGAATATTTGAAATACAGACAATCGTGCTGATTAGTGCATCTCGTTGTAATTGCTCAAACTTTTTTCGTGTGTAGTCAAATGTGTATTCCTTAAAACCGTTTTTTGACAATCTTAAAAAGTCGCCAACAATATTTAAGCAACAACCTTTTACATTATCGTTTTCGTAATCGCCAGTTACAGGCAAATAAGTAAAGAAAAGTTGTTGTTGTTCATCTTCTATTTTCTCTGACTTTCCGCCAAATTCGTGTATAAGTTCTAACGCAATTAGATACTTTGTTATGTCTGTTAATGTCAATTTGCAGTCAGATACTTTTGTGTCTTTAAACAAAAGGTCGTGATGAAAATAGCCGTAAAGATTTTTGAAAAAGTTTTTAAGTTTTCGTTTGTCGGCTTCTAAAATTTTTAATCGAACGCTTTTTTCTTTCCGCACTTCGTTTTCATCGTTACCACTTATGTTACTAATATCTTCTTCCTGTTCGTCGGTTCTTATGTCGGCTTCTAAATCTAAACTTTGTGTATGAGCCAATTTAATAGCATCTAATACACGAAGCGAAGGCGACAAAAGCAAAGCATTTTCGTGTAATTGAGAATTTGGCTCTATTGGTTTGTAGCCCGATAGGTCATAAAGTGGTGATTGGTCAGCTGTTTTCCTTACTTCTTTCTCGTTTAATTTGTTTTTTGATGTATTGATAACGGAAGTTCCGTCTTCTTTTTCACTTTCGTCAATAATTGCGTAATGAATTAAATCGAGCACATTCCGTAATTCGCCACTTTGAAGTTGTCCGTACAATCTTTCAAGTTCTGCATTTTTCGGATTTGGGTGCGTTTTAGCGATTGTAAAATAATTACTGACAATGATTTTGTTTGAAAGATTTTTATTGCCGTCTGTGCTTTGTATTTGCACATACCGAAATTTATTTTCGTCAATATCAAAATTTATTTCGTGTTGTGGTTTCAGTAATTCTATTTCTTGGCTTTTAATAAATTGATTGTTGCTGTCATACATTGAAATAGAAACAGGTTTGTCAAATCCTTTATTTGTGTAAAGTGTCAATGTCGAATAATTGATTTCTGCTACCAATAGCTTTATTGGGAATTGATTATTCTTGATGATTGCCTGTTCTATTGGAATTTTGTTGTTAGCTGTAAATTTTGAAAGAGCCTTTTTGCTGTTTCCTTTTAGTTTTAATCCAATCTTTTCTAAGATATTTCCCTTGTCTGATTTAATGAATAATGAAACTTCTGCGTTTGCGAAATTGGAAATTCCTAATCCTGCCGAAGTAATATTTGCACTACCAAACAAACAAAATTCTTTGCTGCTTTTGGTTTTAAAATGCAAAATCTTAGCGTGTAATTTTGATTGTTGTTTTGCCCCGATATTTCTGCACAAATCCAATCCTCTCCAATCGTAAAAAGCATACTTTTTTTCATTTGGCAATTCCGTAGGAATTATGCCACTTTCATCAATTACAACATTGATTTGTGCATTAGGGAAAGTTTTTTTTATTTCTTCTAATGCCTTGCCTTGTGTATCATAATAAGGCGAAGCCGCAGTAATTTCCGTTATCTTTTCATTTGCCGTAAGTTGTCTAACCTGTTGCCAAATTGTTGTTTGTTCTGTGTTGTATAAAAAAGCTGCTTGTTCGTTATTGGGTAAATCTAAAAACCGAAAGTCTGCAACACTTGGCAATTCCATTAACCATTGAGAATGTTCGGCAATCCAACGTGTTGTTTTCTCGCTTGCTATTCCTTTTGTTGTTGCACTAAGTTTTGAAACATAATTCCACGCTGCGGAAAATACAGGTGCGTTTTGCGGTTGCTTAATGTCAAAATGATAAGCACCCCAAATTTCATCATTACTGCCATTGCCAGAGTTGGTAAGATTTCCAGATCCAACAATTAATAAACCTTCTTTCTCTCCAAACAACAACCAAACTTTCGGATGAAAAATATTTTTTTCAAAAACAGGATAAAGTGAATAACCTGTTGCTAATTTCATTTCATCGCCTGTTGCTTGACGCATTAGTTCGGAATAGAAATGCCCGTCAATAAAAACATTTACGTTTCTAACGCCACAAGAACGCAACCACTTCATTACTTTCATTTCAAAGAAATAAAAGTCAAAACTGAAAGTTGTGAGTATGCAGGAATGGTATCGTCCGTTACCAATAAGTGAAAGTATATTGTTTCGTTTGATAGCCATTATTGGTAAGCAATTTTTGTGTGTAACTCTGTAATTATTCCTTCGTCATTGATAACCTGCAAATCAAAGAGCAAATTTCGCAATGCGTTCATTCGTGGCGAAGTCCAACGTGCAGGAAAAATATCAATGAGGCGTATCATTTGTTCTTCAATGATAAATTTATTGGTCGCCTGCGCTCCGTTTCCCATTTTTCTGAGGGCAACCATTTGATGACGATAGATGATGTTTTTATGAATGAAAAACGAAATAAAATCTTCTACGTTATTTTTCAGATGATTTGTAATTGCAAATAATCCGTCAGCCATATTTCCATCTCTGATAATTCCGTTTCGGCTCATATATTCCTTTAGCTGCGATAGTTGCTCTTTGTTGCTATGATAGAGTTTAAAAAGCAAGTCAAATCCCATTTTGACTACTTGTTGTGGCGTATCGTTTTCCCGATAAAGAATTTCATCTTCGGTTTCTGTAATTTCTTCAATATAATTTTCAAGATTTTCTGTTTTACTTTTTCTTTTCTTGTTGATTAGCTTTGAAAAAGCTGTAATAAATTTTGGCAAATATTCTTCTGTATGCAAGGTTTCCAAATATTGAAGTGAGCCGAAAAAAATCAATCCGCAAGCAAACTGCCAATATTCGTTTAGTTGATAACAATACCAACCAATGTTTGTTGTTTGGTTATTGATAAATTTTTGTTTGTAACATTCGTCAAGATAAACATGCCAATCGTATTCCTGACTGTTTTGGTTTGCTGTGGAAAGTAAAGAAGTAATTGTATTTCTTCTGTGGAATGTAAATTCTTCTTCAATTTCTTTGCTCGGATAATCCTTGTCCAAAAGCATTTCAACGTATAGTTTCCATTCTATACTTTCGGGATTTACTTTATCAATAGCAAAATAGTTAATCAGTTCAGGAATGTCTTTGTTTGATAGTTTTCCTTTTGTGATACAGTTGTAAAAAAGTGCTTTTATCTCGTCTGTTAGTCCTTCGTCAAAAGCGTCAGCTAATTGTTTTCCCGAAACTTTTTGTCGTGGGTGCGGTTGTGTGATATTGAAAATAATATCGCTTTCATCATTTTCATAACGGACAACTAATGAAAGTGCGGACATTGCACCAAAGTAATATTGTCCGAAAGCACCTGACGGATATTTCCAATAAGTTTTTTCGTTTCCACTGTCTTTGTCTGCACCTGCTTCTAAGTCAAATGTGTTTGATGTTGCGTTGTTAATGAGATTGGAAGCAAAGTCGCTGCCTGTAATTTGTGTTATGCCTTTGCGTTCCTTTTGCATTAAAAGGGCAATCAATAATTCGGCTCTGCGAATGAAACGATATTGTTCTGTCTGATTTCCTTTCTTTTCTTTTTTAAAGTAGAAGTTAATAAGCCAACAATAAAAACCGTAGTAACGAAGTCGGTTAGTCAAGTTGGAAAGTCCGGGCAACATTGTTGCGTAAGTCGCTTCCGATGTTACTTGAAGTCCCAAAGGGTCAAGTCCTGTAATGAGGTTTACATTTTCACCCCAAAATGGATATATAGAATTTCCTTTTTGTAATACAGCCATAATAGCAATGTGTCAATTTATTTTGGTCCTTTGTCCTGTCCGCTCAAACTTGCAGGCTGTGTCGGATAGGGTTGCAGGCAACAATTAAATATACGAAATTTTTATTCGCAAATTATGGGTAAATAAGCTTCATTGACGAAAGAAAACTAATCGTCATCCGAAAAGGGCCTACCCCTTCACCAAAGCTGATTTAACCCCATTTTCACACCTACCATTCTATAAGCTATGTTCACGAGTACGGACAATGCTTCATAAAACATCACCAGATTCCCTTTATATATTTCCTTATCGCCCTTATAGGTAATCACCGCGTCCAGCATATCCAGCAGTTCCATTTGCACGTAAGACAGGCGGAAGGTTTTACAGAATTGGGTAATGACCTGCCCCGGATCTTTCTTTTCATCAGCAGTCAATAAAACCGGGGTATTCATTTTAGCAATCATTTGCCGCGCCTCTTTTGGTAGCTCTTTTTGTTGCTGGCGTTTTCTGTCAGCTTTTTTCCGTTCATTCAATATATGACAGGCTTCAATAAGCCGGAGCAGGTGCCGGGTAAAATCCATCAGGTCTTCCCGTGCGCTCTCTTCACCATACGCACTATTATCATTACATAAAGCACACTGCTGCCAGCATTGAAGCTCATCCCGCAGTTCATCCAGGTGATAATTATAAAATACTTCCCATAGGATACGCAACGGCCGTTTTCCGGACTGGCTCAAAAAATGCCAGGGCTTGTAAAAACGCTTTCTGTTGGTAGTGGCGGTTTCCATAAATTGGGTGTTTTTATTGGGAAGTATTTTGTAATTCGGGCTGCAGCGGAGCATTGATAAAGCATTTTCCAGTATCGGATAACAGTTCATGAATGCGCCGGATCTTTCCGGTAAGGATCAATAACTCTTCATCAGTAATTTTATAATCTTCTTTATACCGGGTGTCTATATAGGCTTTTTGCAAAAGGTTAAACAGGCGCTTGTCCTGCTCCGTTTGCCGGGGAAATATTTCCGGCAGTTGATGCGCCACCAGGCAGCCATAGCGCAGCAGCCGGTCAATACTATGGGTGTTGGCATGGTAGCCAGTTCCAGCTTTTAGCAGTGCCCGTAACGCCTGTTCTGCGGACTGATGCAGCATAAATGCCGTCATTTGGTGCTGCCTGCGCACGCGGTACAGTTCTGCTCCTGCCAAGAACTCTTTGGCTTTGGACAACCCTTCTTCCCATTGCCTGGCAGCTTCTTTGTTGTTGGCTGCTACTTTCGCTTCCGGGAAATCCTTCCGGCAAATGTTTCCGGCATCATATAGCACCGGAGCATGTTGCCATACAAACCGGGCGAATGAGAGATCGGCCTGCAGCCACTCCGCAAAAGTGGCGGTTGCCAATACAAGTGTGGTAACCGGCATGAGGCTGCTGCAATGGTTCTCTATTTTGTCCTGCCATTCGTGCAACTCCTTGTTGGCAAGGTTGGGCAGCAAAATTAGAAGTGTACAGTCTGATATATGTTGGCAGAATGGGGCAGATTCATTAAATATGCTTTCATATTTTTTACGGTGCAGTGTAGCGCCCAGCAATTGGATCATATCCGGGTTAGCCGTTTTTACAATTGCCTCCGTAAGCTGCTGCTGAACGGCAAATACTTCCCTAATTGTAAAGGACTTCATAGTGCCTCCGTTTTAATTGGTTGACGCTTGGTTTTCCGAAACCACTTTTTAAACCACCAGTTTTGATGTTTGTCCCGCCATTTGGCGTAACGATCTACCATTTTACCGTTGCTTTCGCGTGGAAACAGCATACCAACGGCATCCATTTCCTTAAAAATCTGGCGAATGTTTGCTTCCGTATAATGCTCCTGCCCGTAGCCGTGTGCAATAAAGTAATTGATGAGGTGTTCTTTGGCAGTATCCCGGTCTTCCCGGTTCCAGCTGCCGCAGGACAGGTTATCCATAAAATCGGTTACCACGTCTTTTGGTGTTACGTCCATCAGGCGGCAGAGCAACAGGAATTGATATGGAATAATGTAATTAAAATTAGCATGGCGCTCATAAGCCCCGGTTTGCCATTTTAGTTCCGGCTTGGGTTTGCGTTGGGGTTGTTTGCGGGTGGATGTCTTTTGCATGGCGGAAAGCATTTAAAGGTGAAGAATGTGCAAACAGACCAACCGGCGGCGCATAAAAAAGACGTGGGTTGGTCCTTAATGATTCTGAGGGTTACGACACCCCTGATCTCAAATAAGAACGCCCACGCCTGAACCTTAAAAATAAGGAAAACGCGAGCGATTTACCTTATCCTCCCGAGATCAATGATTTGTCGTAATTTCAGAATCGGGAATAAAGCAAATACGCTTTTATACGTTATTGTATATTTTTTTATGTCATAAAAAAGTTTTTATTGAAATTGTTATGCAATATAACACAATTGTTACACAATAACAATTTTATTTTTTACAATAACTCTTTGTACTAAAAATCACTTTGTTACAATCTTGTAAATTGTGTTCTATAAGAACAATTTATTTATCTGATGAGTAAAATAATAAGCCCTAAAAGAAAACAGTCGCATTTGATCATGAATAGGCTGGCTGCTGTTTTAAAAGAAGAACGCGTCTCCAATAAGGATCTTGCAGAGGCATTAGGGTATGAACCGGCAACTGTTTCTAAATGGGCCACCAATACCATACAACCCCCGCTTGCCACCTTCTTTCGCATTGCGCTTACCATTAATCGCGATCTGAAAGATTTTTTTATTTCCTCTAAAGACATTGAAGGTGAGGAAAAGAAAAAACTGCTTAAAGAACTGACGGTTATTGCTGAGAAAGGGAAACGGACGGGGAAGAAAAATTGATATGACAAAAAAAACGAATACCGACCGGATCAAAAGTGCGTTGGCTGATAAGGATAAAACAAACCCCTGGCTTGCTGAGCAATTGAAAAAAATAAAAGTACTATTTCAAAGTGGTGTACCAACGAGTAACAACTTGCGTTTGATGCTTTATTTGAGATTGCAGAGAATGGAATACGTAAGCCTAAAATTTAATTTTTCTAAAGAATTTATTCTACCATAAATAATGAAAGTAACGGAAAAAACTCCAAGAACGGCTCTTAATAAAGCGTATTTAAAAGTAAAACCAACAAGGCAGGAAATTGAATTATTCAAGAATAGCTTCAAAACCTTATTGGATAGTATCAATGATAATGAATCTGAAGAGTTTCAAAAAAATTTGATCACCGAATTTCTAAAAGACACTTATTATAAGCAAAACCATTTTATAAACACAAAAGGTAGGAATGATTTGGTTATTCACAACGGGATTACCGCAAAGAGTACGGTTGGCGTAATTATAGAAACCAAGAAATACGGGAACAAGTCTGAAATGGTTTCCTCTAAAAATTTAAATACGAAAGCCTTTCAGGAGTTGGTGTTATATTTTTTGCGCGAACGAATTACGGCCACAAACCATGACATAAAACATCTTATTATTACCAATATTTACGAATGGTACATATTTGATGTTACTGTTTTTGAACGCCTGGTAACCCGCAATAAAGCCATCATTAAAGAATTTGAAAAATTTGAAACAGGGAAGTTGGCAGGTAATACAACGGATTTTTTCTATACAGAAATAGCAAAGCCATATATAGAGAACATAATACAGGATATTGAATTTTGCTATTTTGATATCCGGGATTATAAAAAGATAATAGAGAATACAGATCGTAAGGACGACAATCAGCTCATAGCCTTATATAAAATTTTATCGCCTGAACATCTCTTAAAACTACCTTTTAGCAATGATAGTAATTATCTGGACAAGAATTTCTATGCAGAGCTATTACATATTATCGGGCTTACAGAAACGAAGGTGGATGGTAAGCGGGTTATTGAGCGTAATGAGGAAAGTAAAAGAAACTCCGGCACATTACTTGAAGATACGATCATTCAGTTAGATTCGCTGGATAAGCTGAGCAGGATTGATAAGCTCGGTTTGTATGGTAACACTACGCATGAACGCTTGTTTAATGTAGGTCTGACATTAAATATTACCTGGATCAACCGTATCTTATTTTTGAAGCTACTGGAAGCACAACTAATTACCTATCATAAAGGTGATAAAAGTTATAGTTTTTTAACTCTTGAAAAGATAAAAAACTTTGATGACTTAAATAGTTTATTCTTTCAGGTTTTGGCTCGTAAGCATGAAGATCGTAATGAAGATGTAAAGCATCTTTTCTCGCAAGTCCCTTATTTGAATAGTTCTCTTTTTGAGCCTACTGATGTAGAACATCAAACACTGTTTATTAGTAATCTTAAAGACAATAAAAAAATCCCTATTCTGTCATCAACAGTCTTAAAAGACAGACAGGGGAAAAAGCGTACAGGTGAATTAGCCTGCCTGGAATATTTATTTGATTTTCTCAATGCCTATGATTTCAGTAGCGAAGGAGCAGAAGATATACAAGAAGAAAATAAAACATTAATAAACGCCTCCGTTCTGGGATTGATTTTTGAAAAGATAAACGGATACAAAGATGGAAGTTTCTTTACGCCAGGCATTATTACCATGTATATGTGCCGGGAAACTTTGAGAAGAGCGGTTCTTCAAAAATTTAAAGAAACAAAGGGATGGGCCTGCCAGGATTTAACGGAATTGTTCAATAAAATATCAGACAAGAAAGAAGCCGCAAATATTATTAATGAAATAAAAATTTGTGATCCAGCAGTTGGGTCGGGACATTTCCTGGTATCAGCATTAAATGAACTGATTACAATAAAATGGGAGTTGGGCTTATTACTGGACAAACATGGGCGCTCTTTGCGGGATTACAACATAGAAGTTGAAAATGATGAGTTGATTATTACAGATGAAGATGGCAAGCTGTTTGAGTATAAGCCTAATAATAAAGAAAGTCAACGTGTGCAGGAGACTTTATTTCATGAAAAACAAACCATCATTGAGAAATGTTTGTTTGGTGTTGATATTAACCCTAATTCCGTAAAGATATGTCGTCTAAGGCTATGGATAGAGTTATTGAAAAATGCGTACTATAAGAATAAAACAGAGCTTGAAACTTTACCTAATATTGATATTAATATAAAAAACGGAAACTCTCTTATCAGTCGCTTTATGCTTGATTCAGACCTCGCGCCTGCACTTAGAAAAAGTAAGTGGAATATCAATAGTTACAGATTGGCAGTTGATACATACAGGAACGCTGCAACCAAGGAAGAAAAGAGAGAAATGGAACGATTGATTGAGGCTATTAAGTCTGATTTCAAAAGTGAAATAGATCATCCCTTTAAAAAGAAACTTCGTACTGCTCGCGCTGCTGTTGATAAATTGGCAACGGAAATTAATGTGCAAAAGCAATGGGGCGAAAAGGCCAACAAACAACTTTTAAAAGATTTTGAAAAAGCGGTTGAAAAATTCAAAAAAATAGAGGAAGAAAAAGATAGCATAGAAACTAATAAGATTTATGAGAATGCCTTTGAATGGCGGTTTGAGTTTCCTGAAGTGCTGGATAATGATGGCAACTATGTTGGTTTTGATGTAATCATTGGCAATCCTCCGTATATCCAGCTTCAGAAAATGGGAAAAGATGCCGATGCTTTGCAAGTTATCGGCTATGAAACTTTTGCCAGAACAGGAGACATTTACTCTCTGTTTTATGAAAAAGGACAAAACTTATTAAAAGAGCAAGGTCATTTAATTTTTATTACTTCCAATAAATGGATGCGGGCGGGTTATGGAGAAAGCACCCGTAAGTTTTTGGCAGAAAAAACTAACCCCATTTTGCTGGTTGATTTCGCCGGACAAAAATTATTTGATACCGCTACGGTGGATACAAATATCTTGTTATTCTTGAAGGGGAAAAATGAGGAAAAAACACAAGCATGCACTATCAAAGAAGGCGCGTTAAATAATTTGAGCGTTTTTGTTAGACAACACAGCAGTGTTTCTGGCTTTACCCATTCTGGTAGCTGGGTGATACTTTCTGAATTAGAAATGCGTATAAAAAAGAAAATTGAACAAATCGGAGCACCTTTGAAGGATTGGGATATAGAAATTAACTACGGCATTAAAACCGGCTTCAATGATGCCTTTATTATCACAGGTGAAAAACGCAAAGAGCTAATACAGCAAGATCCTAAAAGTGAAGAAATTATACGACCGATTCTCAGAGGACGTGATATTAAGCGTTATTGCTATGATTTTGCAG
>DAOLFI010000540.1:0-3434 GCA_035326385.1 Niabella sp. | reverse complement strand
ACGGTCTTGCACGCCTGGAAAAGTTTGTGCAGGATAATGCAGGAAAACTTGCTGTAGTAAATGATGAGGAAAGGTTGGATAGCCCTGTTGCCCGTCCTTCTAAAATACTATGCATTGGTTTAAATTATGCCGATCATGCAAAGGAAACCGGAGCTACTGTTCCGCCTGAGCCGGTCATTTTCATGAAATCTACTACTTCTCTATGTGGCCCTAATGATCGGATTATCATCCCGCGTAACTCTGTAAAAACAGACTGGGAAGTAGAGCTGGCCATTGTAATTGGCAAAAAAGCGAGCTATGTAGATGAAGCTGAGGCAATGGACCATGTAGCAGGATATGTATTGCATAACGATGTGAGCGAGCGTGAATTCCAGTTAGAGCGTGCCGGTACCTGGGATAAAGGAAAGGGCTGCGATACTTTTGCTCCGCTTGGACCTTTTCTGGCTACCAGAGATGAAATTGCTGATCCCGATAACCTGCACCTCTGGTTAAAAGTAAACGGGCAAACCATGCAGGATGGTACTACTGCCAACTTCATTTTTAAGCTGCCTTATGTTATTTCTTATGTAAGCCAGTTCATGACGCTTTTACCCGGCGATGTAATATCTACCGGTACTCCGGCCGGTGTGGGTATGGGCTTCAGTCCTTCAGTATATCTTAAACCCGGTGATGTAGTGGAGCTGGGTATTGACGGACTGGGAACATCAAGCCAGACCTGCGTGGCGTGGAGTAAGTAGGATTTAGTCCATTGATAATAGACCATTGTCCATGGACTTTTTTATAATTTCCACAATAATCAAAATATGGTTCGCACGATAGATTCCCACCAGCATTTCTGGGTGTTTGATCCTGCACGGGATTCGTGGATTGATGATTCCATGAAGAAGATACAACGCGATTTTCTGCCTAAAAATCTGAAGCCGGTTTTGGATGAGAATGGCATAGATGGTTGTGTGGTGGTGCAAAGCGACCAGTCGGAAGTGGAAAATTTATTTCAGCTGACCAATGCCATGCAAAATGATTTTGTAAAAGGTGTTGTGGGCTGGGTAGATCTCCGGGCAAAAAATATTGAGGATAAGCTGGCACATTACAGCTATTACCAAAAGATGAAGGGCTTTCGCCATGTGCTGCAGGGAGAGCAGGACAGGGCGTTAATGCTGAAGAAAAGGTTCATGAATGGCATCAGCCTGTTAGAAAAATATAAGTTTACTTATGATATCCTCATCTTCCCGGATCAACTGAAGTATGCAAAAAAACTGGCGGGCGCTTTTCCGCATCAGAAATTTGTGATCGACCATATTGCTAAACCCTATATAAAAGATGGCAAGATAGATGGCTGGAAGCAGGATATGCAGGCTATAGCCCGGCTTCCCAATGTGTACTGTAAAATCAGCGGTATGGTTACAGAAGCTGACTGGAAAAAATGGAAGCCTGCTGATTTTACGCCCTATCTGGATGTAGTGGTTGAGGCTTTTAGCCCTAAACGTATCCTGTATGGCAGCGACTGGCCTGTTTGCCTTGTTGCGGCTCCATATAAAAAAATGAAAGCTATTGTAGACGGTTATTTTGCTTCTTTTTCAGAAAATGAGAAGAGGGCTTTTTACGGAGGGAACGCGGTTAAGTTCTATGATTTATAACATGGTCTGACAGTCCCGGCCTGACTATATCACAAAAATTATAAAAGAGCTGTAACTTTATAGAAAGAAACAACGATGTCTATAATAAAATTACCCTTATTGTTTGTTGGCTCTCAAGGAGAGAAAACGATCTATACATTATTTGATAGTGGCGTTAACCTGTCCTGTATTAATCCAGATATAATAGAAGGAATAACAGAACTGCAATCTTTAGGAAGGGTGAGAAAGCTGGCTACAGCGAGCGAAGGATTGTTTATAGAAGTAAAATATCGCGTTGCTTTAGATTTCTACATTAATGATGTCTTATTATCTGATGAATTTTTGGTAGTGCCTAATTTAAGTGAAGAAGCTATTATTGGTGCAGCAACACTTCAAAAATGGAGGATCAGGTTGAATTTTGAACATGATATAGTAGAAGTCGATCCTAAAGTGGCTAAGCTACAACTGATCTGATATCAGTTACAGGGTCTTATATAAACGATAAATGCCCGGTCAACAGCCGGGCATTTATATATATTTACTGTAAATATGCTATTCAGTTCCCATTGCTTCCAGCACTTTAGGTGTTACGCCGGTAAAGCTGAAGCCTCCGTCATGGAAGAGGTTTTGCATGGTTACATATTTGGTAAAGTCGCTGAACATAACTGCCACATAATCTGCACAGGCCTCAGCAGGAGCATTACCCAGGGGGCTCATCTTTTCGGCATAGTTAATAAAGCTGTCAAAGCCTTTTACACCGCTGCCGGCAGTGGTTGGGGTAGGAGATTGTGAAATGGTATTGATGCGCACTTTACTTCTTTCGCCATAGTAATAGCCGAACATCCTGGCTACACTTTCCAGTAAGGCTTTAGCATCAGCCATTTCATTATAATCAGGGAAAACGCGCTGTGCGGCAATATAAGTAAGCGCCACAACGCTTGCATGCTCATTCAGGGCATCCAGCTCCCAGCATGTTTTTAAAACCTTATGCAGGCTCATAGAGGAGATGTCGAAGGTTTTTTGGTTCCACTCGTAGTTCATCTCGGTATAATGTTTTCCTTTTCTAACGTTCAGGCCCATACCAACGGAGTGTAAGATAAAATCCAGCTTTCCGCCAAAATGCTCCATTGATTTTTCAACCAGGTTTTTAAGGTCGTCAGTATTAGTGACATCTGCGCCAATTACAGGAGCGTTGCCGCATTCTTCAGCAAGCTGGTTAATGGTGCCCATACGTAAAGCAACCGGTGCATTGGTTAATACGATCTCCGCACCTTCTGCATAACATTTTTGAGCTGTTTTCCAGGCAATGGATTTTTCATCCAGCGCACCGAATATAATTCCTTTCTTTCCTTTTAAAAGATTATAAGCCATAGTTAAAAATTAGGTGGTAAAAGTAAGGATTGATTTTGATTTGTAACCTAGTAGCTGAATAATTTTAGTAGTAGGTATTTTATCATTTCCGTTTATGCCGGACGCTATATGCACTATAGATAAACTGAGCGTAGCAAGGCTGATGAGTAGTGTTCATCTGCCGGTTCAATAAAAATTACCGGAACACTACCGTTTTCGGTGTTTCTTCCGTTCAATGGCATATACTGCTTTAGTTGTAAAATAGCCCAGGGCGGCGCCCAGCACTACATCGCTGGCCCAGTGCCGGTTATGGTAAATACGTGAAATACCGGTAAGGGAAGCTACAGAATAGGCAACAGGCGCTAACCATTTTTCTTGAGGAAACTCCTGCACCAGTACAGTGGCCATTGTAAAGGCGATGCTTGTATGTGCCGATGGCATGGAGCTGTATTGATGTTTGCTGAAGGG
>DAOLFI010000539.1:0-3435 GCA_035326385.1 Niabella sp. | reverse complement strand
GCAGACAGGGAGCATTTGCACTGGCACAATGGGGTCAGGTTAACCGGAATTTCCATCGGGTAAGCTTCCCGTCCTTATCAAACCATGCTTTTATATGTACCTGGTCGATAGTAAAAGAAGCAAAGGAGTATTGGCTTTGAAAAAGCCAGGATACGTCCCGTACATTCTTAAAAATTTTATTGAAGGTGGATATAGCCGGGTTATTTGTATCACTGGAATCCGGGAAGGCCCTGGTAACATGCAACGATGCTAATAATAAGGCTGTGAGAATTATTTTTTTCATTTTTGCCTGATTCTGTTATTATAAAGGTAGCATCGTAGTTAAGCAAAACTATCCCCCTTAAAGCGTGAATTTGGGCAAAAGGTAAAGGTGGTTTAACCCTGATCAATATTTAAAAAAAAGCGCCCGTATAAGGCGCTTTGAAACTATTACTCATTTATGGCACTGTTGTAATCGAACTCCTTGTTGGGAATAAGCCATGTCCATTTATTCTTGTCTTCCGGTTTTATAGTTACAGCCAGGGCTGCCGGGAAGCTACCTCCCTGGTCTGTAGCGGTTCTTTGTAATGTAACGCCCCATCGTTTCAGGTCAAACCAGTCGAAGCCCTCGCCCCAAAGCTCAATGCTCCTGTACAGCTTAATCTCGTTCCAGAGGTCTTCGCCGGTTTTAGTAGCAGTGTAATCCGGATCCCTGCCGGATGTTCTGTTTAACTGCGTTAACAATGCCTGTATTTCCGATGCCGGTTTATTTTGAAAGTATTTGGCTTCTGCTTCTATCAGTATCATTTCCGATGAGCGGAAATGCGGTATGTTCCCCACGCCTGGTAAGTCATTCGCTTTAAACTTGAATTGCATATAGGCATACAGGGTGGCATTGGATTGGATGTCGGGGTATAACGATCTGCCATAAACAGCCAGTGTTGCAGACGCCTGTCCGGTTCCTGTATTGTAAGTGTAGCCTGCTGGATCTAAAAAGAGCGATCTGCGAATATCTGATGCCGGTATTTTATTAAATAGCAGCTTATTGATGCATTTAGGTGTTCCCCTAACAGCGCCGGCGTTTGAATTGTAAGCTATATAAGACAGGAAGGAGTAGAAATAAAGCGATTCATCAGAGGCGCCATAGCTGCTCCAGATCCATTCGGAAGTAGGATTGGCAAATCCATCTTTATAATCAGCATTGCCCATTAAGGGATAGCCAGTGCGTGCCAGCTTTGCATACTGCTCGGCTTTTGCATAGTCCTGCCGGTTCAGGGCAGCCCGCGCATATACAGCATAAGCTACATTCTGATCAGCTTCAAAATAATCGCTGCGCTCACCGCCCGAACTTTCATACATGGTGATGGCATCGTCCAGGTCCTTATATACCTGATCGTAACATTCTTTTAAGGTAGACCGGGGAATGGCACCAGTACTTTCATCCAGCCTTAGCACAACGGCTTTGGTGGATCCGTTTTGGGAGTCGGACCAGCGGTTGCCATAGAACTGAACCAGCATCATGTAACAATATGCCCTGAAAGTTAAAGCCTGCGCTTTTATAAATGCTTTCTCCGAATCCGGGCCTTCTGCAGCATCCATCCTTGCCAATATGGTATTGGCGTTTCCTATTATTTTATAATAGTAATACCATACGTAGTAGTTGTAAATAGTGGTTGTGTTCTCATAAAGTGTAGCATTGATAAGGGGTGCCCAACCTGGCAGGTTTACATAAAAATCGGCGCCGGCATAGTTGCCGTACCACATTTTTATAGTGCCCTCTCCGTTAAAGCCCTGGCTTTGCAGGTATTGATTGGTCATCATTTTAGCCAGCCCATTTACGGCCAGCGCCGCATTGGCGGTGGTTTCAAATACCGATTCCAGGCCAACTGCATCTGTAGGCTTCGTATCAAGATAACTTTTACTGCAGGAAATGAAAGCGGCTATTACAATAATTAAACCGGATATATGCTTCTTCATATTTTCAATATTTTATAATCCTAAATTAATTCCAAGTGAGAACACCCGTGGTGTCATAAAATAGCTGTAGTGCAAACCATTGAAGGATTGCTGCGGATCCATACCCTGAAGTTTTGTAAAAGTTGCCAGGTTTTCGGCTGTAAGGTTTATGGATAATGACCTCAGTGACACACGTTCCAGCACGGCAGCCGGCAGCCTGTATCCCAATGATATATTTTTTATTACACCGTAACTGGCATCCTGTAAAAACCTGGATGAAACTGCGTTTGACTGGTCGCTTTTAGAATAATCAACTACCGGAACTCCTTTGGGGTCTATCCGGTTGGGTGAAGTTTCTGTCATTCCTGCCGGTGCACCGTTCCAGGCCCGCAGCAGGTCAACATGCAGATTGTGGGCAGGGCCCGACATAGCCATCAGGTCCTGGTAAGTATAGTCCAGCATTTTCCCGCCCAGGCTGTAAGTAAATAATGCTGAGAAAGTCAGGCTTTTCCAATCGGCTTTTAAGGTAATGCCGCCGAATACTTTGGGGATAGAAGTACCGCTCCAGTCTCTTTTAGCATAAGTGGTATTGTTTACATAATTTTTACCGTTGATAGTAACCAGGCTGGAAGCAGGTATGGCTGTCCCTGGTTTGTCAGGATCGCCGCCATTGTACACTACATCATCTGCTATATATAAGGACACTCCGTTCATCTGATCTACACCAGCAAACTGGTATAGCCAGAAATCGTAAATGCTGTGGCCTTCAAACAGCTTTTTGGAGCCGCTGATAATTCCGTCTTTCCTGTTTTCTTCCGGCAGGCGAATGATCTTATTTTTCAGGAAAGTAGCATTAGCGCCAAAGTTCAGCCTGAATTCTTTGCCGCTGATGATATCATAATCCGCAGCCAGTTCCCATCCCTTGTTGGATAATGTGCCCAGGTTTTTCAGTACCGTGGCTTCTGCAACAAGAGAGGTGGTTGCTCCTGCTGAAAGCGGCAGGTTGAAAGGGAATATCAGGTCGATAGAACGTTTATCAAAATATTCAGCAGAGAAATTAAGTTTGTCGAACAACCGGCCTTCCACAGCTGCACCCCAGGTACCTACTTTTTCCCAAATCAGGTTGGTGGCCCCTACCTGCGAAAGGTACAGCGCTCCTAAATTGGCATTCTGGTTCATAACATATAACGATTGCCAGGCATAATAGGCAGCGCTTCCGTCGTTTCCTACCGAACCATAGCCTGCTCTCAGCTTCAGGTCGTTAATGATCCTGTTGCCCGAAAGAAACGCTTCTTTTGAAACTGTCCATGCGGCCGAAATACCGCCAAAGTTGCCCCAGCGGTGTTGAGGATTGAAGCGTGATGAGCCATCTCTCCGTAATGAGCCTTCAATAAAGTATTTCTGGTCAAAATTATATCGAACCCTTCCCAGGTAGCTTTCTGTTCTTACTACACTCTCATATTCTCCTAAGTCCAGGATGCTGGTAAAATTGTCGAGATT
>DAOLFI010000538.1:0-3438 GCA_035326385.1 Niabella sp. | reverse complement strand
TGCTGCTACGGTATCTTTTTTTAAGCAGGTGTACTAATATCAGCTTTTCAGCTTATGTACCAGGTTAATATACTCCTGCATGGCAGCTTCCTGTGTTTTGCCTTTAAGTTCACTCCAGGCGTTATATTTTGCTTTTCCTACAATATCAAAAGGGTTAGAGGGCGGATCTGTATTAATGTCGCCCACGGAACCCTGTTTGTATAAAGAATAAAGTTGCAGTAAAATTTCGTTAGATGGTTTTTCTGAAAGCATTTTGCTTTCAGCTATTGCTTTTTCAAATTGCTGAATGATATCCATTTTATATTTTCCCTGTAATATAGATCAGGAAACCTGTTTTTACATTGCGGAGAGAAAATCTTGTCTGCCGTCAATAAAAAAGCCAGGTTGTATAAAAATCTACAACCTGGCCTGATAAAGATTTGCAGCAAAGCTTAGTGGGTAACTTCGGTGATGGCTTTACCTATACAGCCATTAGGCATTTGTATGCGGAGAAGCGCTGCTACCGTAGGCGCAATATCGGTCATGTAAACCTCCCTGTTGCTTTTGCCGGGTTTAATACCCCATCCCATCCAAACCAGCGGAATGTGGGTATCGTGCGGGTTCCAGGTGCCGTGGGTAGTGCCTGTACCTGCCGGACTTCCTTCAAACCATGCCGGGTAGGGGATTACCTGTATAGTGCCTGAACGTTTATTGTTATAACCATTGATCGTCATCTGCTTAATGAATTCGGGAACCGGTTCAGCACCTATATTTTCTATGTCAATAACAAACTGCAGCTCAGGAACTTCTTTCAGGAACTGTAAAGAGGCTTTTTTTATGGCGTTATAATCCAGCTTATTGTCTTTAATTATTTTTTTGTTGAAGTTGATCTGGTAATTGGTATTAGATAATACTATTTTTTCTACACCAAACTCATCTTTTAAAGCCCGGTTCAGGTTATTGGTGATTGTTCTCAATTCTAAAAATTCAGCGGGCATTTTATATTCTTTCATAAAATTGATAGCATGAGCAGCACCATGATCGGCTGTTAAGAATACAAGGTAATTGCCCTTGCCTACTTTTTGGTCGAGGTACCGGTAAAAAGCTCCCAGTTCTTTGTCAAGACGCAGGTACACATCTTCTATTTCGATGGAGTTAGGACCATATTTATGGCCCACATAATCAGTAGAAGCACAGTTGATAGTAAGGAAGTCTGTTGCCGTGCCGCTGCCTAAGTTATTACCTTCAATTGCTGCTTTGGCAAAATTCAGGGTAATGGTATTCCCAAAAGGAGAGCTGCGGATCACGTCTTTATCTGCTTTATATAATTCCGCCAGGTTATGAGGGAAGGCCGTAGTGGTTTCTCCTTTAAATTTACCTTCCCATTTTACATCATCTGCAGTGCTTTGTTTATAGGTATTAATGGGGTAAATGGTGGTCCATGGTACAGAGGTGAGTTTTTCAGGTTCATTTCTGGCATTAAAATCACTGGCCCATTTGGGCAATTCGCTCATATACCAGGTGCTGGTAATAAAATTGCCGGTGGCGGCATCAAACCAGTAAGCGCCGGTAGGGTGGTGACCTGCCGGTAAAATAGAGGCTCTGTCTTTAAGGGAAACACCAATCACTTTTGACTGGAAATTAGTGGCCAGGCGTAGTTCGTCTGTAACAGTTGTTGCCAGCAGGTTGCGCGGAGACATTTTTCCTGCCGAAGAGGTGCTGCCCACTCCCTGAACAGTGGAATCATCGGTACAGTAAACGTTTTTTCCGCTGGCCTGATCAATCCAGTTATTGCCGGCAATACCATGAATAGCAGGAACAGACCCTGTAAATACAGTAGTATGGCCTATGGCTGTATAGGAAGGTATATAATTAATAAACGTGTTTTCGCAGCTGAACCCTTCATTCAGCATGCGTTTAAATCCGCCATTGTTATCATACCGGTCATAATAACGGTATAAATAATCCCAGCGCATCTGGTCTACAACAATGCCCACTACAAGTTTTGGCCGTTTAACGGGTTGGGCAAAACCGGGTAAAACGATCAGAAAAAACAGAAAAAGAAATAATAAGCGTTTCATTAATAGTACTTTTCCTCAAAAGTAGGAATTGAACCATAGAAACGTGAAATAAATTTATGATTATAAGGTTAAGTGTGGAATGGCTTACTGCTAAGGCAGGCCAAGTTCTAACCCCAGATTTACTCCTTTTCGTGTATACTCTTTTACCATAACCCCATTTTTAAAGATCTGGGCTGTTAGTGTTGAGTTTGCATTGGGGCCGGTAGCAAGTGTATAAATATAGGCGCTTTTTGTGCGAAGAGAATATGTTATACTTTCAAAAGAGCTTACTTCTGTTTCCTCATCTACATTTATAAAGTCGGAACCCCCGGAATCATCGGTATTATACTTTATGGTTTGAATTTTTACACCTTCAGATCCTATCAGCTTATAAGAGATCTGATAAGTATTCTCATCTATTTTTTCCTTAGAGCAGGAGGCAAAAAAGAAGAGCGCTGACAGTATAATGATGAGAGATCTAAAATTAATTTTCATAAAAGTTAATTTTGAGCTACAAATGTAAAGAAGATATCTGGTATTTTGTATGTATCACGGGCTGCATAAAATTTTCGCAGCATTGTTTCTGAAGCACTAATGCCGCTGCTGCGTTTTTGATCAACCACTAACCGGAAAATATTTTATTTTTCCTGGTAATTATTTCCCGTAGTGGGGCTATTATCTGATAATAAGCCGGTTAGATGCATTTTTGGCTTTATTCTCCTGGGTTGCAGGTTTTTTAGCTAGCAAAAGGTATAATCTTTAAATGAAGTGTACCCCGGTTCTTACTATTCTACGCAATAATTTTGAAAATTCTTTTTCAAAAAATTAGTTTATTCCAAATCTTCATCCTACATTTGCACTCCCATTTCAAAAGGGTATCTAACAATGTCGCAAAGAATCAGAATAAAATTACAATCTTACGATCATAACCTGGTTGACAAGTCGGCCGAGAAAATCGTAAAAACAGTACGTAGCACCGGCGCTGTGGTAACAGGTCCTATTCCTCTGCCTACACACCGTAAAATATTCACTGTTCTTCGCTCTCCTCACGTAAACAAAAAAAGCCGTGAGAAGTTCCAGTTAGCTACTCATAAAAGGTTGTTGGATATTTATACTTCTTCTTCACGCACGGTGGATGCTTTGTCTAAATTAGACCTGCCCAGTGGTGTGGAAGTAGAAATCAAGGCGTAGGCCCTATTCCGATAGCTATCGGGACCCGAAGGGGGAACTTTTTAGAGGCTGATTAGCCTATAGTTCTTATAATAGTTTAAAAATCTCATCTCTCAATTCCGTCTAAGGCGGGAAAAAAGAGCAATGAATTAAAAGGCTTCTTTGTAAGCCTCCCCTCCGGGGAGGTTTGGAGGGCCACTACATAAAACAAGCCGTTCAGGGTTTGTTT
>DAOLFI010000537.1:0-3442 GCA_035326385.1 Niabella sp. | reverse complement strand
TACAAGCAGTTTAGCCTCTTCTATTTCATATTTTCTTGATTGATTGTGGCGCAGCCAGTTTGTCCAATAAGTATTATTCTCCTCCGTGGGAAATAATACCCACTGTCTGAAATCCTCATCCCAAACAAAATCTTCTACCTGGTATTCCTGATAATCCTTATGCATATTTTATCTGTAGCCAACTATTGGATATAAAGACAATAATCAATAAAAAATACTATAAAAAATACTATAAAATTACCCAAAATGCTTTAGGCGCTGCTCCGGGAAGTAAGTCCTAAGGTTCTTCAAAGCGATCTGTATGATGTTTGATACGGTTTGCGGAGCAATAGCAAGTGTCTGCGCAATTTCTTCCCGTGACATGTTAGCGAAAAAGCGCAGGTAAATAATTTCTTTTTGCCTGGGCGACAGGGAATTTAAAATATTCTTAATCAACTCCAGTCTTCGCCTTGCCTCTTCAGTTACAATAATATCATTGTCTATCGTTGCATTAAAATCAAAACCGTAATGATAATCCTGTATATCAACAATATGTATATCAGGCTTTATTTTCCTGTGCAATGCCCGTCTGAAAGATGATAACAGATACGCTTTTACATTTACTTCATCGCTTATATTTTCGCGTCTTTCCCAAATATTTATCAGCACTTCCTGTATTACATCTTTGATCAGCTCCCTGTCTTTGCTAAATTTAAGTCCGTAATAAAAAAGCTGATCGAAGTAAATCTCGACAATCTGCTGATAAGATCGCTGGTCACCTTTTAAGGCAAGCTTCCATAAATAAATGTGGTTATTCAAGCAAACGATATTTTAATTCGTAAAAAGCAGCGTCAGACGAAAGTAACAAAAAAAGAGGTTATTGCCAATCAACCCGATATTAAATAATCGTATTGCCTGTCATCAAAGAACAATGCACATCCTTATTTGATCTGTTTCTGAGCATAAAAAAAAATAATTATCCTATCAATAAACCGGCTTCCGGCTGAAGCCTGGTCCGGACCAATCCAGTTTTAAGGATGCAGCAGCCCCTGGCTTATAAAGTATTTTTACAGGATGCAAACCTGCTTTTAATAATATTTTCTCTGCCTTTTCTGTGCCTGTAGTATATCCATAGTCCTGGTCGATCAACGGAATATCATGTATTCTCATAAACGATTTGCCGGCTGTGCTCATGTAAAAAGTATACTCACCATCTGTCGGAACATTAATAAATCCTTCGAACAGCAGCAAGCTGTTTTTCGTTAGACTGTTTTTTGGTACGCTTAATGTTTTGAAATGTCCTGATTGAATAACTTTAGCACCTACAGGATCAGCAACCCAGGGTGCATTGATATGATACAATTTCCACTTTATATTTTCCGGCGAAGCCTGTGCTATTGCGGGAACAGGCGTGTTATCATAAGGCCTTTGAGCGGCCGTATCGGGCCTGCGGATCTGAAGCACTTTGTCTTTCATTGATTTTTGCATAGTTACCATTTCCTGATCGTGGCCGAGATTTTTAGTCTGTCTGGGATCAGCCACTACATCATAGATCTCAAAATCATCTGAAGCACTTTTAATATCGTAGCGAACACCGGTATAATTGCCCAACCTGATCACCTGCATTTGATTCCTACGCCTGTCTCTCCTGCTTTCTTCAAAATCGGGGTAATCAGGTGTCTTTTCATTTTGGAAATATTCTATATATACTTGTGTGGGTCTTTGCACACCGCTACCTGTAAGCGAGGAAAGGATCGATACACCGTCAGATCTTGCAGGAGCTTTAAAACCGGCCGCATCCAGAAACGTTGCCATCCAGTCAGAAGACATATGCGGTGTAGTAACAATTTTTCCGGGATTTATTTTTTGCACCCATTTCACTATTGTAGGTGTTTTTATTCCACCCTCCCAAACATCACGTTTTATTCCGTCATGTGGGCCGTATCCTCTGAAAAACTCTGGTGAATATTGCTCTTTCAGATAAGACTCTTTACTCGGTCCGTTATCAGAAGTAAATACAACCAATGTATTATCATCTATCTTCAGATCTTTTAAAAGCTGCAAAATATCGCCCACCTGCCTGTCTAACCGGGACACAACAGTTGCATAGCGTTTATAGACATCGGGCCACGGAATTTCTGCTGTTTCTCTTTTATTGTCATGATCATATTTGGCATTTGCATATTTTGGGTCTGTCCACGAATCTATAGTGCCTGATGCGGTATTGATCATCGATCCGTTTTTTCCTATCCATTGTACACCTCCCTTTAAGCCCCCTCCAGCGGGGTATTCGCCTGTGGGAAGTTCTATTACTGCATGAGGTGTATCATAAGCCAGGTACATAAAAAAAGGCTGGGATTGATTTACCCTACTATGGTCTACGATCCATTGCTTCGCCCGTGCAGTCCATAAATCGCCGGTATAACATTTATCCAAAGTCAACGTAACATTCCGGTAATTATCATAAACCTCTTTAGTACCTCTGTATAAACCCTCTTTTGGGTAATGTTCATGCCCATCAGAGTGGCGTATGTAGCCATAATAATAATCAAACCCGCGCTTTAAAGGATGCGCTACCCAGTTTTGTTCACCGCCCTGGCCTTGCAGTCCCCATTTTCCTATTGCTACAGTTGCATAGCCTGCCTGTTTGAGTGTATTACCAAGCGTGTAATTATCTTCAATTGCTTTGTCAAACTGGTTGTCCCGAACAGTAGTATGCCCTTGCGTAACACCAAGTATCAAAGAAGATCTGGATGCCACACAGACCGGAGCATTTGCATAGCTCTGCGTTAAAATAGCACCGTTTGCAGCCATATCATCCAATTTGGGTGTATAGATCCTGGGCTGATCTTTTCTTTGGTTTTGATAAAAAACACCTACATCACCAACCCCTAAATCATCTACCAAAATGTAAATGATATTAGGTTTGACTGTTAGATTGTTCTTTTGCGCAGCTGAAGCCGAATGTAAAAGTACCAACACAATAAACATTGTAGGTAGAAAACCAGCCCGGTACCTTTTAAAAGAATAATCTGTCATTTTCTTAATTCATTTTAAGCGGAAGTATACAACCCATAAATAATTAATTTTCAACATCCAAAAAATTTTTGGTAAACCGAAGCTATGTAACAGCAAACAATTAATGTAAATTAAAGAGACACATCATATACTATAGAGACCAAAATATAAATATATACCATTGATCTGACAGCACAAATTTGCAAAACATGCATATAAATTATTTTGATAATAAAAACTGGCTATATACACACAAAAAACCCTTCAGGGAGTGATCCTGGAGGGTTCAATAAGAATGGCAGCCGAAGAAGCAACGCGACTGAGTCACGATAGCGAAGCGTATGGGGATATCCGCCGGTTGGCGAACACGCCACGCCCGGCACTTACAGGCACAAAAAAAGCCTCACAATACTGTGAGGCTGTAATAAGAATGGCAGCTACCTAC
>DAOLFI010000536.1:0-3448 GCA_035326385.1 Niabella sp. | reverse complement strand
TTTCGTCTATCCGGAACCAGGTGGTTGTAAGCGCCGAATCTATTTTTTCACCGCCAGCCGACTTTAAGGTAATAGGAAACATATACTGTTCTTTTACGTCCAGCTCTTTACTTTTAATAGTTATAATAAGTGGTTCAGAAGTGGTTTTTCCTTTTTTAATAACCGAGCTGAGTCCGGAAACACTATAGCTGCCCTCCGGCAAAGGAATATAATCCGTATTATTCTCGGCGTTATATCCTGCAATCCAGTCGTTCTTTAATTCAAACTCAACCGGGATGTCTTTAGGCGCCGGTCCCATAGATTTACCATACGAAGCCCCAAAGGCCAATTGGGCGGGTGTGCTGGACATAGCAAGCGGAACAATATTTCTTCCTTCAGTAGCCTGTGCCATCAGCACTTTGCCATCGAACCCCGCGTAGTCTTTTTCAAAAATACTTTTGCCGCAGGCCGCCCACAGGAGCAGCTGGGAGAGTAATGCAGTGCTAAAAATGATCCTATGATTTATTTTCATGTGTTTATTTTTTGTTTTGGAAGATATAAGCAACACTGCTTACCAGCCTGGATTTTGCGTAAGATTGGGATTCCTGAACGTTTCATCAAGTGTAATAGGAATGACCAGCATTGCGTTTCGCCAGGGCCTTTTTTCTACCAAAAACCTTTCATATTTAAAATTGGAGCCTTCCCTGATAGCCCTCATTCCATATATATTCTGTTCGGTTTGTGAAGCAATTTTCCATCTTCTCACATCCCAGAATCTTTGGTTTTCTCCAAATAGCTCTACTCTTCTTTCATTACGGATCCGCTCTCTCATCTGCTGCTGGTTAAGCCCTGCAGGCAAATCGGGCATACCAGCCCTTGTTCTGATAGCGTTTATATGCAGGGCAATATTGGCATGGCCGGGACTGTATTCATTCAGCGCTTCGGCATAATTCAGGTACAATTCAGTAAGGCGAAACTTAATGCCATTGGTAGTACGGGAAGTTTGTCCCACTGTCTGATTTTCATCTACCAGCTTCCTGTGAAAATAGCCTGTACGGGAGTGGTCAGTTGCAGTGCTTGCTTCATCTCTTCCCCCGGCGAAGGTTTCCACAGCCCTGCCCTTAAACTGGGCACCATTGTAAAGGATATCCGTATAAAAGCGTGGATCACGGTCTACATAAGGCGTATTCTCTTTATAGAGCGGGGAGGTTTGTATAGAATTGCCGTCTTTCATTTCATAAGCGTCTACCATATTTTGCGTAGGTGATGCAGCCGACCATCCACTATAACCGGATGGAAAGTAATGGCGCTCAAATTCGGATCCGCCCTCTTCGTTCATTCTTACCCAAAGCACTTCCGTACTACTCCAGGGCTGGATGTACATGTTTTTCCTGGCAGTGAGATTGGTTTCCAGCTTATAGCCCGCATTTGCACAATAATCAATTGCGGTTTTAGCTGCATCGGCGGCTTTCTGCCATTTGACAGGGTCCGATGCAAATGTATTTTCTGTAACATCCGGAAAAGGAGTTGTTTTTCCTGTTTCCGCCCACAAAGGGCTGGCCGAGTAGAGGTACACTCTCGATTTAAGCGCAAGGCAGGCCGCTTTAGTGATACGACCAAAATCTCTTGGCTGATAGTCGTAAGTTTGCACTTTAGAATAGGCTATATCACAGTCTGAAGCTATTTGTGCAACGCAGGAGTCATAAGCATTACGTGGACGCTTTAAAGCCGCATCATCGTTGGGATCCTGAATAACATTGTTTACAATGATTACGCCGCCGAACTGTCTTGTGAGCTCAAACAATGCCCAGGCCCGTAAAAAATATACTTCCCCGATCCTGTTATTCAAATCACCGGGACGGTTGGGGTTATCGGGGGTTTTATATTTTTCAATTCCTTCCAGGATAGAATTGGCTTGCCGGATCATCACATAATAATCTCTCCAGGTATTGCCAATAGGATTATCGGTAGGAGATAAAGATCCTGCATTGAACCGCATGGAAGCCATCCAGTTGGAGGCGTCTTTAGACTCATCTGTAGCCGACCCCATCTGGTAACCGCCCAGATAGCCATATACTTTCGGGAGCTTTCGATAAAGATTATTAATCACGAGATCCGTTTGGCCGAACAAAGTGTAAATATCCTCATCCTGCTGTTGTGTAGTAGCCGCCCGGTCAAGAAATCCTTTATTACAGGCAGAGAATAAAAGGGTACCTATAACTGAAAGGAAAAATAAATATTTTGTTGCTTTCATATCAGTAAAAATTAAAAGTTAATGTCTAAACCAAATGCCCATATCTTCTGAATAGGATACATAGCGCCGAAACCATCGTCAATTTCCGGATCTACATAGTAATCACTGAGTCCATTTTTAAATGTAAACACGTTCATACCATTTACGAAGAACCGGGTAGACTTCAGCTTCAGCAAATTGGTCCATCTGGAGGGCAGGGTATACCCCAGTTCCACATTTTTAATCCTTAAATAATCAGCACTCCGGATCCAGAAACTAGAACCCCTGTGGTTGTTGGCATTGGTAGTGTTGTGCAGCAGCGGGTAAGTAGCGGTTGCTGCTGTTTCTGGTGTCCAGCGGTTTAAATGGAAAGGCTTTACTTTTCCTTCCTGGAAGAACTCGTATACTGCTTCATTATTTAGCATGGCACTAGCATGGGCCGCGCCCTGGAAAAGAATACTAAAATCGAATCCTTTGTATCCGCCACCGCCCGAAAAACCATACATGATCTCGGGTGTACGGGAATAACCGATCGGCTTTTCGTCATAGCCGGCCTGTACTGCACCGTTTCCGTCTAAATCTAGGTATTTTAAATCGCCGGGACGCACGGTGCCAAACTGCTGTGCTGCAGCATCTATTTCGGTCTGACTCTGGAAGAAGCCGTTATAAACCAACCCGAATTTGGTACCAATGGGCAACCCGGTTCTGTACATCCAGGGGTTGGCTCTTACTACTTCATCCTGGAAAACGATCTTGTTTTTAGCATAGGTGAAATTTCCTTTAACAAAGTAAAAGAACTCTCCTACAGTCATTTTGTGGCCCAGGTCAATATCAATCCCTTTATTGTCTACAATGCCCAGGTTTTGAGGTTTAATATTCTGGCCAAATACATCGGTAAGCGTTCCTCTTGAAATAAGGATATTGCTTCTTCTTTCTTTAAATACTTCGATGGTAAAACTTAATGCATCCTTCCACAAAGAACCTTCCAGGCAACATTCAATTTTCGGCCACGCTCCCACGTTACACCGGGGTTACCAATGGCTCCCTGCGACCATCCGGCGGCAGCCGGTGGGTTATTACCTGTACCGAACCAGTACCGGCCATCATCGCCTGCATTTGCCCAGGATGTGAACCAAAGGAACCTTTCGTTACCTACCTGGTCATTACCCACTTCACCATAAGAAGCCCTGAGCTTTAAAAGATTGATGAAGCTTAATGCACTGCTGTTGGAGATGA
>DAOLFI010000535.1:0-3449 GCA_035326385.1 Niabella sp. | reverse complement strand
TACCCCGGCATCATTGTTTGCCGTGGCAGTGGCCATATTTATCTGTGCCTGTAAGTTCGCTATCTGGCCAATGACCGTTGTATAATCGCTGCCCACCACCTTTACTACGGGGCATTGAGCATTATAACCCCATAAATACACTTCTTTTACATCATTGGTTTTTTGCTGCTCCAGGATATTGCCGTAGGTATCGTATATTATAAATTTAAAATACTCTGTAAGCGGATCGTTATTATAAGCAATTTTTATATTATCAATAACAGGCCCGTAACTATGCATACGATAGCTGTTAAAAACCTGTTCTTTTACCTGCCCCTCACCATCTGTTCGCTTGTAGCTGATGGGGAATGAAATTTTGTATTGTTCAATCAGCTCATTAATTGCTGCAGATTCTGCCGATGTAAGATCAGCAATAGTGTCTTGTGGATATTTATTTATTATTACGCTAAGCTTATTTTTACTATCGCGCTGTAAAATTTCATTAGGAAGCAGATGTTTGAAATTTTTATAATTATACACAATATTTTGTGTCGAGATTTGCCCGTTCATCCCATATGTACTGCTGCTTGTTGAATCTAACCTCACCCACCTGGAAAGAAAATGATAATCCCTGCATTTAAACCTGGCAGGAAAAATAGTAAGATCAACATTAAATTCAGGATTTTTTTGTTCAATATGGAGCCCCCAACCCCTAAGATAGGGGTCAGCAATAAACGAACCGGGCAGGTATTGATCATTCCAGTATTCCTCCTCATTTTTTACCGAATAGAAGTTCTCCATATCACTGACAATTTCATACACACTCCCTTTTTTCCTGTACTTCAACTCCTTTAACAGTAAACCGTTCTTCCAGTCATAACTTACTAGAGGCACCATGGGAAATATATCGCTATAGTTATTATCACTTTCGAAAGAAAAGTAGGATATGGTTTTCCCATTTTCAGCCTGTTCCCCCAGCCATTCTTCCACCCGTGTATATCCTACTGATCCTCCCTGAATACTGGTTTGGGGCGTAAAAGGATTATCAAGCTGTTTCCAGTAGTAATGATCGGTGAAGGTATATCCGGTAACTTGCATTTCGCCGGATACGGGATTGTATGTCTTATTTTCCTGAACGTTTGTATAAACTTGTGTACCTGTATATTGCGGTGGAAAGTTAATTTTTCCGCTGGAGTGCCAGGACTGATCATCGGTTACATACTGATACAATTTTACCTGGGGAATAGGATCGGAATCATTGTTCCGGCTTTTAATTTCTTTAATCCGAACGCCACCGGCCAGCTTATTCGTATCGATGATATGGGTTTGCACTTCATCATAGGTTACGTTCATATACGCATTGGGCACTTCTCCGTTAATCGTGATCGTCATAGTGTAACTGCCGGGGCTGAGGTTGCCAAGACCAAGGCCGGCAGGAGGGGAATTGTAATCAGACCATTCATTATAGTAGCCATTATTACCGGACAGTGAAACAAAGCAGGAGTTTTCTTCCGGCGAACCAATACCTCCTCCGCCAGTTTCTGCAACAGCAATAAATTTAACTTTTGGATTCAGAATTGCAGATACTGAATTTGGAATAACAAATGTTTTAGTTACAGTAGCATTGGACACTCCCGCCAAAAACCAATCTTTAGAACTAGTGGTTGTGGTTTGTCCGCTATAAAAATAGCTGTTGGGCTCATAATAAAAATCAGTTCTGCCACCTGTAGGATACCTTACAGATTTTAAGAGTGCCATTTGGACATACGCAGAATCGACCTCTCTGTCCGCCCCATCCAAAAAGCCATGTTCAATATCTTTGGGAAGAAGGGTGGTATTGGTTGTTTTGCCATTAAAGTAACCATAATGATCACGGGCGCTACTGAGTTTAGAGGGCACTTCAATGGAGTTGTTATACGCAAATGAATAGGTTTCGTTCAGCCCATCAAGGCTAACAGAGTCTAACCTGAGCCGGCTGTTATCATAGGCAGCCGAGCTGGGTTGCTGCCCGTCAGGGAAAAAATAAGATTGAAATAAATTGTATTTTTTTACAATAGTATTACCGGCTTTAACTACTATAGACGATAACGCTCTGCTATTTGCCATATCAAGCCTTACTTTGTTATAAAGGAACTCAACGGAAACACCTCTTGAACTGTAAATTTTTGATAAGCGCAAGCCGTTGACTGATACTATGGAAGGAGTTTGGCTGCCGAAGCAATCTTTGTCAACTAAATTTATAGAAGTGCTTTGCGGTTGTAAAGCCACCCTTTGAATACTTCCTCTTACATTATACGAATAATCATAATGATCATAAACAAAAACTATTGAATCTATACCCGGGATCAAAATTTTGGTCAGATAATTCGTTTGAGTATGACTATCTCCACAATTTGCAGAACTGGTATTTGTGTGTTCAATAGCATTAAAAAAATAATGCACACCTTTGGGATCTATCGCTTTTATGGACGGATAATTTTCAATAAACTTTAAAGACGTTAATGGTATCTGATGCACCTGTCTATGGTAGTCATAATAATACTTACCCGCATAACCCAGAAAGTTAAAGCTGAATAAGTCCGGCTGCGCGTCTACTTCTCCTTCTGAAGCTTTTTTTGCGTAAAAATAATTGTATCCGCCCGGGTGAGGAGGGCCTGTTGAATCCATTTTGTAATCAAGAGCTGATTCCGAAACTGGCGTGTTGGGCAGGTGGTAAGGGGTATTTAAAAAGCCGCCTAGTTCAAAATCATTTTTCCCATATATATTATGCAATATTACTCCTCCGGCATCAAGAGACCAGCCCAATCCCACATTGGTCGACTCCTGATCAACCCGGATGCCCGATGAATGATATTTAAAGCTGACGGGAAGCTCAAAATCCTTCATTTCGAATACAAAAATGGGAATACTTATTGATGGAACGCCAGTAAATTTACCAACTGGAATGTCCCCGAATTGCTGAAAAGCCTGAGCTTCCGGCGAAGTAAACTTTACATTTATTAAACCAGCTCTGGTATGCTGTCCATAAGAGGAAGATAAGGCAAGCAAAAAAATATGGATTATTAGTATATATCTGTAGATAATCATGGGCGTTTTTTTATACTTTAAATAAGATATTCTTTCAGGAATATTTCGCTTTCACCTGGCATGAATAACCCTTGGCAAGGGTCGAACATTATCAGTACTTTTGCAACGGGATTTTTCCGGTATTTATGCGGGAAAATCCCGGTAATAATGTAACCATTGCAGCTTTATTGTACTAAAGGATTGGATGGACGACCAAAAGCTTTAAGCCTTATGCCTTTGGCTTTCGGCCGGTAGCTTTGCGTTTCATAAGCATCCGCTTATATTTGTATTTTTCGTATTTAAGGGAAATTACTATGATAAGAAACGTTGCAGCTCTTTCCGCTGCTGAATTTTATGTTTTTCGTCCTTTGCTCAAAATGCTCACTGGCAGCAGAAGGTTAAGT
>DAOLFI010000534.1:0-3452 GCA_035326385.1 Niabella sp. | reverse complement strand
ATATTATGTCGCCCAAAGACCTGTGCACCCTGCCTTTTTTAGACGAGGTAGTAAACAGCGGTATTCATATTTTAAAAATAGAAGGCCGGAGCAAGGGAGCAGATTATGTATATACCGTTACGAAATGTTACCGCGAAGCCCTGGACGATATTGCAAACGGCCGTTATACCCAGGAGAAAGCAGCCGGTTACCTGGAAAGGCTTTCTACCGTGTATAACCGAGGTTTCTGGGACGGTTATTATCTGGGAAGGAAAACAGGCGAATGGACCAAAAGCCCCGGCTCGGCAGCAACCGAGAGAAAAATATACATCGGCAAGGGAACCAAATATTATCCCAGGATCGGCATCGGGGAGTTTATAGTGGAAACGGGCAGTATCAAAAACGGGGATACTATTATGGTAAGCGGATCAAATATCGGCTTTATGAAAGAAACCATGCAAACCCTTACTGTGAACGGAGCACAATCCGGTATAGCCGGTAAAGGAGATAAGATCACTTTCCCGGTAACGGCAAAAGTTACCCCCCGTGATTAACTGTATAAAATTGTAAGCGCCGTCAATGAGTAAGCTGATCCATTACCGGGATAAATGTATAGGCTGCGGCATTTGCTATGAAATGCAGCAGGACCTCTGGCGTATGTCGAAGCGTGATGGTAAAGCCACACTTATTAAAGCCGAAAAGAAGAACAAAACTTTTGTTTTAGAAATTAAAGAATGGGACAGAAAACTGGCTGCTGAAGTGGCCGTAGCCTGTCCGGTAAAAATCATAAAATTATCATGAGCCCTATACCTGAAGCAATTATAACTTTTTTAGAAAAACAGACCTGTGCAAGCATCTGCTGTGTGGATGAACAGGGCAATCCCTATTCATTCAGCTGCTTTTATGCCTTTAACAGTGCCGAAGGATTGTTATATTATAAATCCGCTGCCACCACCCGTCATTCAGTACTCCTTCAGCTGAACGCTAAAGTATCAGGAACCATATTGCCGGATAAGCTAAAGAAAATGCTGGTACAGGGCGTACAGTTTACAGGCAGGATAGTTACTGCGGGAGATCCTTTAACCAAAAACGCAGGTACCAAATATCATTTCCGTTTTCCTTTTGCGCTTGCCATGCAGGGCGAAGTATGGACGATAGAGCTGGAAACCATAAAAATGACGGACAGTGGAAAAGCGTTTGGAAAGAAAACAAACTGGAAAAGAACAGCAGTTGCGGAAACTGTGTAATGCAGCAGCTCTGCAGATACAAGTATGTTAAGAAAGCATGGCGGGTTCTGCAGCATGGCTCAAAGCCTGAGACAGAGATCCGCCTGGGATAAGATTCCCCTTTTTGTGCATATATTTATCGCCATAAGGACGATAGAATAGTATTGCGAAGCGAGGACACTTCGCACAGCTAAGATACTTGAGCATGGCAACAAAAAGGAAATTGAAACAATGATCGCCTTTTATGATAAAGACGCTGTGGCTAAAGAAATACGTTCCATCAAATATTCTTTCTTACCTTCTTTTCAAGAAAATACCAGAAAATATTACCTGGTAGCAGAACCGGTCTGATATGAAACTATTTCAAAATACCCTATGCTGCTGGCGCAATTAAGCGAGTAATAAATAAGCTTTACTGGAAAGTAAGGTGCTTAGTTAAATCCTTAAAATATTGTGGGGCCCATATATTTAAAGCAGTAGCATCAGGAATAAACCTTGCAATATCCTCTTTAATATTATCAAATGAAACGGAGTTGATCTTTGCTTCCAGCAGTTTCAATACATCTCCCCCTGTTATCGTATCCTGTACCCAATCCCCTGTATCTTTAGCTCTTAATAAAAAATGATGTAAATCCAGGGATACTCCTTTTTTGATATACCACTCCAGATCATACCAGTCCCGGCCTTTCACCCGCTTCTGCCATTTTCTAAAAAGCAATGCATGCATTTTCCCGGCAAACAAACTTGATAACGTAAAGCATTTGACATAAAAAGAAAATGGCTTTAATAAAAGCTTTTCTTCCGTTTCAAAACCCAGCGGCGGTTTTCTATCTACTTCAAGTTTAATTTTAATCCCCGGTACCGCATTAATTCCTGACTGAGGTAAAATACTTTCCAGTACTAATTCTTTCCAAACAGTTTCAGATTTTAAAAATGCCGATTCGATATTAGAGGTTGCCGTTTTCTTTTTTTCCCGGATTACGACTTGCATTCCAGCCGCACTAAATTCGGTAATAATAGCATCGAAATAAGGTTCCAGTGAAAAGGTAGGATCAGTCTGCAATAAAGAAAAATCAAGGTCTTCCGAGTACCGGTCCAAACCATAAAAAATCCTCAGTGCGGTGCCTCCGTAAAAAGCTGCTTTTTCAAAAAAACCAGCTCTTTGCAACCCGGCCAGTGCAATTTCCTGCATAATTTCCCTCAAAGCCGCTTCCGCCTCTTCCTGGTTATTCGGCTTATATTCATCTAGCCATTCCTTTATCATAAACGTTGAAGTGTTTTTATTAATAATTTCAGGCTGCTTTTTTTAGGCGCATCAGGAAGCCAGTCTGCAACGGCATTTGTATTTAATTGTTCCAATTGTTCTTCTTCTATTCTCAGGTCTTCTATCAAGAAATCCATCACCTGCCGCGTACTTCGAAAAGATACGCCCGAAGTTGTTATAATCTTATCACAAATTGCTTTTTCAGGGGTTGCCATCAATACAACCTGCCTGGGAGTAAGTTGTACTCTTTGGATTCCAAACGAATAGTAAGGCAATGGCAGATGATCATAAGTGAAACGGCCTATAGAAGTATTATAATCTTTTGCAGCCTTTATTGTTACAGAAGTGATGGTATATACTCTTTCAGGGATCAGCTTCCAGTACGACATGGCAGCTTCAAGAGATATATAGCTGGGGCCACGCAGATGATTGGCCACTAAAAACTTCTCCGGGCCGGGAACCTTTAAATTGGGCCCAGGTACATATAAACTTCTTATTACATTTGATAAAAGACCTTTCTTTACCAGCTCATTTACCTTATCATTCGGACGTTTATAATCCTTAAACAAGTCTAAAATTACCTGGCGTGTTAATGGCTCTTCTGAAAACCTGGAAATATATTCCTTTAAATCATGCATTATGGAATTTTTGGATCATATAATCGGATATGCTCCGATTATTGCTCCCGCTTTTTACAAATTTATGTAATTATTTTTACTAATAATCGGAAAATATCCGATTATTAGTTTGATATTTGGAAATATATCTCTTATGCAGATGTGCACAACTAGCTTAAATTGCCCCCGTAATATAGGGCTTCTTTTGATTGAGAATAAAGTGAGGCGGGATTTCAACTCAATATATAACAATATATGAATCAATAAATTAGGCAATAGACTCTAAAAATATTCGAGGCTTTATACTGTCAAAAAAAGAACTGCTTCAAGGCAACTTTACTGTCTTTCCAGTAAACGCAGCATACA
>DAOLFI010000533.1:0-3463 GCA_035326385.1 Niabella sp. | reverse complement strand
GGTTGTAATCAGGGATAATAGCTTCTGCTGCCCTGTTTTTATTTTGTTGTTGCATACCATTAATGCCCAGGCTAACTTTCCAGTTATTATTTTCCGGCAAGTGATAAGCAAGGTTATAGTTAATAGTTTTCAAATCAAAAAAAGCTTCGGGCTCATTGGGTGCATCCGGCTCTGCAAACTCTTTCCGCTGGTTTTGCTGAAAACCAATAAGAGCGGCTATCCTGCCCCCATCATTCAGCATAAAAGAATTGTCCAAAGCTATTTTAGTATGCTGAATACCCTGCCAAGGGACTAAGGGAATTCTTCCTTTTTCCAAAGACCGGGTTAATGTATAACCTTCCAGTACCAGGTTACCTTCTTCATCCCTTTCTCCTTCTACCATTCCTAATTTCTGGTTGAAATGTGAAAACAACAGGTGCGAAAATCCCCAGCTTTTGTTAACGCCTATGTAACCACCAAAATTCTTTTCGCCAAACCTGCTGTTAAGCACAGTGCCATCATATTTATTTTTATAATCGCCGGCGCTTTTAATGCTCCCATAGGCATTCCAGTTAAAACCGTTGATATTACCCGCTACGTTAGCATACTGTCCAAACATCCTGTTATTACCACTAAAGGAGGTTTGCAAATTAGCCTGCACCGTACTATTAGCCACCGGTGTGTTGGTAAGAATATTGATAACGCCCCCAATCGCATCACTGCCATACATCAACGATGCAGGCCCCCGCAATATTTCAATTTTCTGCGTACTGTACTCATCCACTTCCAGTCCATGCTCATCCCCCCATTGCTGCCCTTCCTGCCTTATGCCGTCATTTATTATTACCACGCGGTTATAACCCAATCCCCGTATAAAAGGCTTGGCAATTGCAGGCCCTGTGGTTACTATAGAAACTCCCGGCTCTCTGGCAGCAATGTCCAGCAAGTTGGTACCAACCGATTGCTGAATATCTTTTCTGGAAATAATAGAAACCTGTACCGGGGTACGTTTTAATCGTGTGGCCGAGGAAACACCTGTTACGGTTACATTCTCATTTTCCACAACGGATTGAGACAATAAAAAATCGTGCGCTGAAGCACCCGCCACTACAACGGTCTCTACTTTAGATCTATAACCTATATAGGAAACCTGTACCGTTAATCTTCCGTTAGATAGCGCATTAAATCTATAAATACCATTTGCATCAGTTGTTGTAGAAAGCTTAAGATCAGGAACAGTAACTGTTGCACCTGGCAGCGGAGCCTGTGTAGCAGCATCTTTTACAACTCCTGACAGACCCGGTTTATCTTCATTGGCATGAAGCGCACTTATTATGAATAACAGTATAAAAGAAAAAATGTATTTTAAAGGCATAAGTATGTGAATTAGGATACACCATTACAAAGGACCTACTATTACATAGTCCCCGTAACAGTATAGCTGTTGGATATCATGGGTAAACACCCGAAAATAAATAAAAAATTACTTGAATGGATGGAATAATCTTTTGGTTAAGTCGCCGGAGGCCCTCTTCGAAGATATATATCAAATGCAGACTGGAATAAAGGGCCTTCAATTTTATCCGGGCCCTGCACTGCAAAAAATAACAGTGGAGTATCAGCAACAGTTTCTTCTGCTATAAACGGAGGAACAGCTATTGTATTTACCAGACCACAATTAAACTTATACGCATTAATTTCCTTTTCTCCTGAAGAGGTATGCTGAAAAGCATAATCAGTATGGGCCGAAAAAAGATCATGAAAATACTTTTTGGGAGTAACGCTGATGGTAAATATCAACAGGAGTATTGCTGCCCAAAACTTTTTTATATTTTCAGTCCTTTTCAATTTATGAAACAGAGTTGCAAAGATAGTCAAACAAAATAAAAAGCTGCAAATAATCGCAGCTTTTCAAAATAGTAATATAAATGGTTTATTATTCCACTTTCAGATTAAGCACAATTTCATCTTCCAGAATACCTTCCAACTCATCTCCTGGTAAGGCTTCACCCACACCTTCAGGCGTTCCTGTAAAAATAATATCGCCAATATTAAGCGAAAAGTATTTAGAAATATTGGCCAGCAAAGTATTAAAGCCATGAATCATTTTACCGGAATTACCCTGCTGCACCAGCTCATTGTTCTTATAAAAACCAAAATTGATATTCTTCAGGTTAGGAAAATCGCTCAAAGGGCGCCATTTTCCCAGTACTGCCGAGTTATCCCAGGCCTTTGCCTTTTCCCATGGAAGGCCTTTCTGTTTGAGCTCATTTTGTATATCCCTGGCAGTAAAATCTATTCCCAGGGTAATAGCATCATAATATTGATGTGCATATCTTTTGTTGATATACCTTCCATTTTTACAAACCCGTAAAACAAGTTCACACTCATAATGCAGTTCGTTGGTGAACTCAGGATAATAAAACGGCAAATGGGGCTTTAACAGAGCAGTTTTGGGTTTCAGGAAGATAACCGGTTCTTCAGGAACCTCATTTCCCAACTCTTTAGCGTGAGCCACATAATTTCTGCCAATACAAAAAATTTTCATGATTCAAGAGTTTTCTACAGATCAATACCATCTGATCAGCCACATATATAGTTATTAACAGCGTTCATAGTGGCATTCAATCCCCGCGTTGCGAATAATTCAATGGCTTCCACCGATTTTTCAATTTTTAATTTTACAACCGGCTCTTCTTCTTTTGTCCATTTTCCTAATACAAAATCGGATTGCATGCCTTTGGGAAAATTATTACCGATGCCAAATCTCAGCCTGGGATAAGCAACAGAACCTACAGATTCCTGGATACTTTTTAAACCATTATGACCTCCATCACTCCCGCTGCCCCGTATTCTCAACTTAGTAAGCGGTAATGCCAGTTCATCTAAAACAGTTAATGTATTCTCCAACTCAATTTTCTCTTTATCAACCCAATACTTAAAAGCTTTTCCACTCAGATTCATATACGTTGTAGGGCAAATACACACAAAAATCCTGCCTTTCCATTTTATCTCAGCAACAAAAGCAAGGCGCTCCTGCTTAAACGTACCACCGTGCTTCTGGACAAATGAAGCCACCACATCGAATCCTATATTATGCCTTGTGTGCGCATATTCATTTCCAATATTTCCCAACCCTGCAATTAAAAATTTCATGTTGAACCATCAAAATTACAAATTATCTGTAAAATAAATACTTATGTTAAAAATAGATACAGAATTATATAATAAAACAGTCAAATTTTTAAGCGAAAGAAGCAGTTTGTAAGTATTTCGGTATAAGTCAAGTTCCGGTCTTCATCCCACATCCTGTTTTGTAACAGAGTTCATCAGGCAGTAGGAACCAGGTAATAGTCTTTGGTTTTCATAAAATAGTTAAGGGTCGTAGAACAAGCAGTTTTACCCTTAAATTTAATATTTTCAATTATCCACAAAAAAAGCCTCACAATACTGTGAGGCTGTAATAAGAATGGCAGCTACCTAC
>DAOLFI010000532.1:0-3478 GCA_035326385.1 Niabella sp. | reverse complement strand
TCCATGCGGGCCATCGCAAACGGCATACAGTGCGCCATCTTTTCCCTGCTGTACATCTCTGAAGCGCTGTTGCTGGTCTGTCAGCAGTCTTTCTTCTCCAATTACCTTGTTATTTCTGATCTTTAACCGTACAATATGCGAACCACTTAAGCAACCAATAAACAGGTCATTTTTCCATTCAGGGATCAGGTCGCCGCTATAAAAGGTCATGCCACTGGGAGAAACCACGGGGTCCCAGTAATATACCGGCTGTTCCAGTCCTTCTTTTTGTGTAAGCCCGTTATTAATGGCTCCGCCTGAGTATTCTATTCCATAAGTAATCACAGGCCAACCATAGTTTTTTCCTGCTTCAATCCGGTTCACCTCATCACCTCCACGCGGGCCAAACTCACAATTCCATAGGTCCCCGGTTTGTGGGTGAATGGTGAGTCCCTGTACATTGCGATGGCCATAAGTATAATTTTCCGGCATAGCGCCCGCTGTTCCTGTGAACGGATTGCCGGCAACCGCGTTTCCATTTTTGGTAATATGCACTATTTTTCCGAGGCCGGTGCTTAAATCCTGTGCTTTAGGCCTGGTAGACAGATCAGAGCGTTCGCCGGTGCTGACAAAAAGGTTCCCGTTTTTATCAAAAACGATCCGGCCGCCATAATGTAAGGTTCCGGAGTAAGCCGGGGTGGCCCTGTAAATAACGGATGGATTTTCTACTGTTTTTTCATCGTTGGCCAGCCGGCCTTTTGCTACAGCTGTAACATTTCCCCCACTTGTCTTTTCAGAAAAGACCCAATATACCATGCGGTTATTAGTAAAATCCGGATCAATAGTCAGGCCCAGCAATCCGCCCTGGCCGCTGGAGTTTACCGCCGGAAGGCCAATAACAGGAGCCGATAATTCTCCTGTTGTTTTCGCAATGCGCAAGGTGCCACCATTTTCTGTTATCAGCAGCCGGCCGTCGGGCAATATAGCTATTCCCCAGGGGTTTACCAGCTCTTCAGACAAAACTTTTATGTCTAACCCGGTAGCTGTTTTCATCCCGGCAGTTCTTGTTTGCCCTTCAAATGCAGGCTTATAAGTAGTATTTGCCGGGTTGGTTTCCACAGGTGGCAGGGCCGGTAATTCAGGTTCAGGATCATTATCGGGCTTTGCCGCTTTGTTGCTACAGCTATGACCGGCAACAATTGCTGTTATAGATGCTGCCAGGAAAAATTTTGAAAACATAATATTTACTTTTAGTATGACGGAATAAATAAATAGAAGAAATCATGCCAGCCTATGGCATTATTTTACGAATTTCGCGAAAAATTTTTGCCCGGAGAACTTCCAGGCAAACCTGCTCACTAAAGTATAATATTACGTTGAATAAAAAAGGTTTATATGCTGTTTTAATGGCGTTTTTATTGCCCCTTACCTGTTATCTCATTATTCGCCATTACAGTGATGAAGCAGTATCAATGCCCCGCCATTATATGCCGGACAGCGTCAGCACCCGGCTGGAGAACGGAAAACAGGTAACAGATACGCAATGGCATAAAGTAACTGATTTCAGGCTTGTTAACCAGGTGGGAGACTCCGTAAGCCTGAGTGATCATGACGGGAAAATAATTATTGCCGATTTCTTTTTTACTCATTGCCCCACTATTTGCCCGGCCCTGACCACCAATATGAGAACGGTAATGCAGGCTATTACCAATGCTCAGCGGGTAGGCGATAAAACCAATCAGCATATCCGGTATATGTCCTTCTCTGTGGACCCAGAAAGAGATTCTGTTGCTCAATTAAAAAAATGGGCCGATCGCTTTCAGATCAATCCAGAACAATGGGACCTGCTTACAGGCGATAAAAAGGTGATTTATGATTTAGCGATCAATGATTTAAAGCTGGGGCTGGTAGATGGAAAAGGCGTTGACACCTCTTTTATACATACCGATCATTTTGTATTGATAGATGGCAAGCGAAATATTCGGGGCTATTATCACGGACTGGACTCTGCCGATCTTAAAAGGATTTCGAGAGATGCGATTTTGCTTACGCTAGAAAAAGATAAAAATAAAAAAAGCGGGCTGCCGGTAAAACTGTTGTCCATAGTATTTCTGATTGCTGCGGTGGCTGTGGGTTTATTTATGATTCTGTTTAAAAAGAAAAAAGATGCTGAAAGCTGATTGGAAGAAAAATGATAAAAGGGCTAACTGGCTGATTATATCCTTTTCGGTAATTGTATTTTTAGTAGTTGCAGCGCTTGGCAGGGTACATCTGAAAGTAGACCTGGGCTTTGATGTTCATATTTTTGCCTTATTGAATGCTGTTATTAATTCTACCGTTTCTGTTTTGCTGGTAGCAGCATTGATAGCGGTAAAAAAAGGTAAATATGAATTACATAAAAAGCTGATGCTGTTTGCTATGGTATTATCCATTTTGTTCCTGGCAAGTTATATCTGCCATCACCTTTTTGCAGGAGAGACCCGGTTTGGCGGAACAGGGAGTTTAAAAACATTTTATTACATTATACTGTTTACACATATTCCGTTAGCCGGCATTATTCTCCCGTTCATTTTATTTACAGCCTATCGTGGTTTAACCGGCGAATACATTCGTCATAAAAAAATTGCAAAAATTACCTGGCCCTTGTGGTTATATGTTGCCATAACCGGTGTGTTAGTATATGTGCTGATAAGCCCGTATTATTAAGATGACAGGGGACAGTTGACGGATGACAGGAGGATGGTTAAAAAGTTGAAAAGACTTTAAGTACTTGGTATTTAGATATTAGCCGATAGACTGTGCGACAAGCATCCGGCAATCCAATCCGATAACTCATAACCAGTTTAAAGTTTAACAGGAAGGCAGAAAAAGGGTCATTAAATAGGTGATATTGAAATTCTATACTACCGGTTGAAAATCAAAAGCTGGAAGCAGAAGACTGGTAACCCGCTACCAGAAACCAGGAACTTGTAACCAGTATCCAACATATAGTTTATTTTTTAACAGGAAATACAGCAATCCGTTTTCCTCCTATCTTCGTTTTTACAAAAAACACATACTTAATGAACGTATTTGAAGTACGCGGAGGAAAGAAATTACAGGGAACAATTATACCGCAGGGAGCCAAGAACGAAGCCCTGCAAATCATCAGCGCAGTGCTGCTGACGCCGGAAGAGATCACCATTAATAATATACCGGATATACTGGATGTAAACCTGCTGATAGAATTATTATCAGAAATGAATGTGAAAGTAAACCGGGTAAGCAGAAGCACCTGTATTTTTAAAGCCGATGATGTAAATATAGATTACCTGCATAGCGCTGAGTTTAAAAAGAAAAGCGGCAGGTTGCGGGGCAGTGTGATGCTTGCTGGAGCTATGCTGGCACGTTACAAAAAAGCGTTTATTCCCAAGCCGGGAGGCGATAAAATCGGCCGCAGAAGATTAGATACGCACGTTATAGGGTTTCAAAAATTAGGCACCTGTCTGGATTACAACCA
>DAOLFI010000531.1:0-3479 GCA_035326385.1 Niabella sp. | reverse complement strand
TTCCAAAGTTTGTGGAAGACAGTCCGCTTTATAAGGATCTGGCCAAAATCAGAACCTGGCTTGAAGCCAATGCGCCCGAAACGGTATATGGATAATTAGTATGTTACCGGCTATTGAATATATGGCATCGGAATTGCGTCGCACTCTTGTGCTGTGGAATATAGGTCAGCAAGTCAGTAAAGTCCGGAAGACCGTAGATTGCGAATCCGTTTTGTCTTTCTGCCTTTCCGACTTTCTGACTTCCGGTCTTTTAAGAATAAATTGTAAATCATAAATCTCAAACCATAAATGAATTGCGCTCTTGTAACCGGTGGCTCTCGTGGAATAGGCAGGGCAATATGTATCAGGCTCGCCTCAATGGGCTACTATGTTCTCATCAACTATAAAGGTGGCCTGCAAAAAGCTGAAGAAACGCTCGAAGTGATAAAAGCTGCCGGGGGCAATGGAGAGCTATTACAGTTTGATGTGGCCAACCGGGAAGAAGTATCAGCCGTTTTAAATGGCTGGATGGAAGCCAATACGGATAAAATAATTGAGGTGCTGGTAAACAATGCCGGTATTAAAGATGATGTTTTACTGATGTGGATGAGGGATGAACAATGGGATAATGTTTTGAATACCAGCCTTGGCGGCTTCTTTAATGTTACCCGTATTGTTGTAAACAGTATGCTGCGCCAGCGCTATGGCCGCATTGTTAATGTAGTATCGTTAAGCGGATTAAAAGGCCTTGCCGGGCAAACCAATTATTCCGCTGCCAAAGGGGGTGTTATTGCTGCAACGAAAGCGCTTGCACAGGAAGCAGGTAAGCGCAACGTTACCGTAAACGCAGTAGCACCCGGATTTATTAAAACCGATATGACCGCTGATATTGATGAAGCTCAAATGAAACAGCTGATACCTGCCAACCGTTTCGGCACACCGGAAGAAGTGGCCCATGCCGTTGCTTTTTTTGTAACCAAAGAAGCAGGTTATATTACGGGGCAGGTACTTTCTGTAAACGGCGGGTTGTACCCTTAGGCCTCCGGCGTTACAAATACCGCTGCCCCGCTGATCATCATTTTATACAGGTCTTAAAACCTGTACCCGATTGAGATACTGCCACCGATGTTTTTTTGCTTGGCATCTGTTGCTTCTTCGCCTGAAGCCAGCGGTGTAAGGTTTCTAAGGCCAAAGCCCCCGTTAATAGTGGCGCTGAGATGGCTGGTAAGCTCATAGCCCAGCAGCACGTTTATCCCTATATCAAGCTTTCTCCCATAGTCTATCAGTTTATCATTATCCGGCATATCCGTAAGGTATTTTTCAAACTTTAGTTTTCCTTTTGTAACGTCCCCTTTATATTTATCTCTCCATGAGCCGCCGATGCCATAAGCTACATAAGGGCCCAAACCTCCGATGGCTTTTCCTTTGCCTAATGGATATTTATAAATGATGTTGAGGGGTAGCTCTATATACCGGGCATTTAATTTCAGGTAATCACCATTGTCTGGCTCATCTCCCCAAAACCAATAATCAGCATCCCCGGTAAGCTTGCCACCTTTTGTAGTGTATATAAGGCCGGGCTGTACATAAATATTATTCCATACCGGGAATTCAGCAGTAACACCGGCGTTAAACCCTGGAATAACAGTTGCTCCCGTAGCTTTGTCTCCGTTTTTATAGGTTAACTGGAGGCTGGTGAAGGTTACACCGGCTTTCACCCCGAATGAAGTTTGTGAAAATGATGAAGCCGAAAGGAATAAACCACAAAAAAAGATGATTGTTTTTACCATGTGCTTTTTCATAAAAATCGATTTAATTGATTTAGATAAGATGTTTATAAGAGTACTGTAAAATTGATCTCAAAAAAGCGGTATGACAATCGTTGATTATATTGATTTTTATCTAAGGGTTTTCTGCAGGTAAGCTAAAGGTTTACAAGGACGGATATTTGGGTAGAAATATTCGATGGGCTGAGCTTACTCTGTTATAAAAAACAAAAGCCGCTCTATGATTAGCAGCGGCTTTAAAAAGAAGGATGTATTACTGTTGATTAAACCAACACGGTTACTCCCTTAAAGATGTTAGTATGACCTATGTAATTATAGCCATTTGTTGTTCTGGCAGTTGCGGTAAGACTAAACAAAAAAGCGCAGGACTTCTGCGGACGCCAGTTGCCCATAGCCGGAACAGCTTTATTAGAAAAACCAGCCCAGTTCCCTTTACCGGCATCATAATTTTCTGAGTAGACACTTGTAGAGCTTCCATCACCACCCTGGGCTACAAAGCTTACATTCAGCAGGTTTCCTTCCGGGTCAGAAGCTGTAATCTCAAAATTCAGCCCGTCGGGAACGGCGTTCAGCTGTTCAATTGCGCAGGTTGATATTTCATTGCTGCCATGTTTTATTTTATCTATGTTCACTATAGGCAGCCGGTTATCAATAAATAGTGTAAGATTCTGCGTATCGGCAACTACAGCACTGTTGCCCACATAAAAGGTTACTTTTATCGTATGCAGGCCGGTATCGAACCCCTGCGTGGGAAATTGTACAAGCAAATCGTCAATAGAATAGTCAATAGCAGGATTTTCCAATGTGTAATTACCGTCAACTCCTGAAAAGGATTTTAAAACATAATCAGTCCCGTTCCAGTAATAATTGGTCCATGCTGCTACTAATGGCGTAAATCCGGCGGCTCCTGGCTTTTTTACAGACACATTATATTTCCTGTTGCCGGCATTATAAAGACTTTGCATTTTGGTACGGTTCCCGATAAGGTTTAGCGTACCGCCAAAAGCCGCATTGGTAACAGCTACATAATAGCCGGCATCAGTTGTGGCTCTTCCGCCAACAATTTTTGTGGTAGGTATTAATCCTACTGATCCTATTACAGGTCCCACATTAGGAATAGCAGGCTTACGCGCAAAAGTCAGTTTTTTTAAACCGGCAAAATTGGTAAAGAAGCCTGCCGGGAAATCATAAGTAAAGCTGGGATTGGAGGAGTTTAGCCTGAAACCAAAATAAGTATAAGGAACAAGCAAAGGGAAGCTGATATTAACACCAATTTCGGACAAAAGGATTTTGAATTTCCATATCTTATGGGGTGTATTGCTCCATTCTGATATACCAAATTCCATTTTTACTTCTGAAGGGCTGGGGCTGTTTTGGATGCCTGTCCATGTGCCCGGTCCGAGGTAATATTGCCTTGCCAGTTTAGGTGGCTGGTTAGGATAAAGGCCGTAATTAATGTCTTTATTGGAGGTGATGCTTTTGTTCCTGTCGTTGTCAAACGAAAGCCAGAAATAATCGCTGTTTACAATATCATTAGTGGTATCAGCAGTTACATCCATTGCAAGATACAGGAAGTTGGCATCGTTTTTAGCAAGCAGGTATCCTTTAGGAAATTTATAAGTGCCTGCATCTTCCCACTGCCCGCCTGTTAGTGGTTCGCTCAGGTTAACAGGATCGTTGGCCCATGTGCTTTTAAAGTTGAGGATCTGCATT
>DAOLFI010000530.1:0-3480 GCA_035326385.1 Niabella sp. | reverse complement strand
GGTGGTGGCGGCGCTGCATCTAAAGCACTGGGCGCTATGCAGGCAAAAAAGATAGCAAACAGCGAATCGCTTAAGGCTGCGGCTAAAGAGGGGGAAGACAAGGCTGATAAAACAAAAAAAGAAGATTTCAGCGCCATGTTCTCATTGTATGATGAGGCTCAAAAGCCTTTGAAAGATGTGAAGTATGAAATACAAACCAATGATGAGCAGATACACGAAGGCAAGACCAACAGCAATGGAGAAACAGCCGAGATCTCAGGATATACAAAGGCAGATTGTAAAGTGCGGTTTTTTAATGGTATGGTTTCCAGGTTTTAAACCGGGTATTTAAAGCAAGTAATACCTGTATGGGAGAGACAAAAACAAAAGAAGCTTTCCAGGTGAACGATAAAAAGCAGATGCTGGTGCTGGTGAGGTATAAACCCGCATCAGCAATGGAGGCTGATAGTATGCTGGGCGGCGTAGCGGGTGCTGTACAGGGCGCTGTTGATAAGGTAGAGGATGTAGCTGCTTCCATACCGGGCCTGGACCTGTTTTTTAAGGAAGAAAAGGAGCAGGAAAAGCAGGCCGACAAAACCTATACTTACTACAATAATTACAGCGCCTGGGATGAGTATTTTAAAAAGATGAAAGACGAGATGTCCAATCAGCTAAATACGGATAACGAAACCATGGTCTTCGATTTTGAGGCCTCGGACGCAAAAGGGCTTGAAAACGAAGGCAGGAAGCTGTTTACACAGGTTAAAGGTAAAGTGAGCGCCTGGAAAGATTATACCGCCTGTTTTCATTTCGTGGGATTGGGCCAGGGCGGGAATGTAGCGAATGAATGTATCAGCGAGTTAATTAAAGAACCTGATTTTAAAAATAAATGGTGGGTGCAGTCAGTTGTATATGTGGGCACGCCCCTATATAAGAACAGGCACACATATAAAGAAGCAGAGGCGTTGAGAGGGAAAGGTAAAATTTACTCCTATGGTAATGCGTATGATCTTACCCAGAATGCGATAGCCTATTTTGAGCCCAATGATAAATTACTCAAAATGATTGCTGAAAGTAATTCCAACCAGCTTTCGGTTTTCACAGGGAAGATAAAGGCGCAGTTAGTGACCACTTTAGGGCGCTTGTTAAGTATAGAAGGGTTTGGGACGGGCCATGATAACGAAGGCAATATCAACAAGCTCACCCAATGCAAAGATGATGCGCAGGGACTGGTAAGTGAATGTGTGGAAGCCTGCAAAAATGTGCTGAATGCCTTTCCCGGTCTGGTACAGCCGCCCGATCTGCCAAAGTTTGATGAAATGTTGAACGGCTTTGATGGTGTTCCCAAAAGGAGCGCAGACCGCCTGGGAAAATTTATTGATGAGCTTAAAAAAGTAAGAGAAGGGACCAGCCTTGACACATCGCGCATCAGCATAGGAAAGCTGTTTAATTTTTTATGTCCCCTGGTGGATCAGCTTACGGCAACGCTCCGGCTGTTTACAGTAGCAGGTGAAACAACTGACCGGCTTTTTGATAAAGTAATGGAAAAGGCCGGTATAGAAAAAGTGCTGGCCCCTTCAGGTACTGGTATAAAAACATTGCCTGTAGATCCTTACATAAGCAAAGCGATTGAAATGGCAAAAGCTGCGCAGGAGAAGAAAGAGGAGCAGAAGCAACAGCCAGGTGAAGAAAAACAGGAAGGCGATGCTCCCCGGATAAAAGAGGAAATATGGTGTGATCAGGCCAATGTAATGATCAGCACTGCAAAGTCCTGCATAGCCGCTGCTACTGAAAATGGTGATGTTGATGTAAAAAGCGATGCCACAAGCGCCCATAGCAGGCAGAAGATCGCAGAAGCAGTTACAGCTATGTTACTGCCGATGATGCCTTCCAAGAAAAAATTCTATGGAAAGCTGCTGGAGTATATTCCTTTAGGAGGTATAAATGGTTTTCTGGGCAAGCTCACCGGCGATGCTGCTTTTGCTCCACTGAAAAACCTGTTAGGCAAGCTGAAAGACGGATTTGATTTTGATGAAGGCACAGAAGATGAGCCGGGATTAAAAAAGTCTTTGCAGTATTTTGATAAGGAACTGACCCGGATCAAAGGTTTCCTGGAGAAGAATAATTACCCGGTGCATAAAGATGCCAACAGCCTTTATTTTATTTACAACGGGCATAACATCATGTTGGGTAAAACTTTCGGCGAGATCTTAAATACTATTGATAAAGAGACCGGCTACCTGGATTATATGCAGCGTATAGGGTATACTAATTTTTATAACCTTGAAAAAAATGAGTATCAGGGAAAAGGCTCCCCTCAAAATAACCTGCAACCGGTGCAGGTACTTGAAGAAGAAGAGCAAGGCGCCTGATGACAGTAATGTTAATGATAATAATTAAAAAACAGATTTGTAAGGATGAATAATATAAAGAGCAATAACCCCGAGATCCTGGTAGATATACCGGCCAACAGAACACTTTTGGCAGGCAGGTTCACTGCTCATACAGCCCATAAACCGGAAGCTATTCATGGGTTGCAGTCTCTTGCTGATGTATTTCGGCATTACAATCCATCAGTAAATGTGGAACTGGAAGATAAGAATGGTGGCGTGCAAATAGAACCCTTTACTTTTCGGGCAATAGAAGATTTCAGTATTGAAGGTATTACAGCACAAAGTAAATTTTTAAAAGAAGCCTCATTTAGCCGTGAAGGCTATTTAAAAGTGGCTAAGCAATTGAAACGGGACGGACAGTTGAGAGATACGCTCTCCAACCCTGAGAAGCGGAAGGCGTTTTTGTCTGTTGTGCAGGCTATGATCCAGGATATTAAAAACTTAAAATACATTTCCAATGGCAATAAGAGGATCACTTCAGTTAGGCCCTGCCGGTGAAGGAAACCACAACTGGCGGATTATTAATATGACCTATGAGTTTTTACAGCCGGTAGACCGTTTCGGGCAGCCGAATGGGAGAGTAGATGGCGGGTTTATCAATCTTACCGTTGAATCTTCACCGTCCGACATAGACATCATTCGCTGGATGCTGTCCCACAGACAGGTGACTGATGGCGGGGCGTATTTTTTTGACAGGAACGGAAGGATGGCGCGGGAAGTGGCGTTTAAAGACGCCTTTTGTGTGTACTATAAAGAAATTTATGATGCCTTTAATGATGCATTTATGAAAATAGATTTTCGCATCTCCTGCCGCGAAATTACTATTAACAACGGGGGCGCAGAAACTACCCTGGTAAAAGACTGGACAGGCTTTGAATCGTCAGAATCCGGCTCATCCTCTTCCTCCTCATCATCAACGTCTTCTGCTTCATCGTCCTCCTCTTCTTCTTCAGGAGAAATTAGTTCGTTCAATCCTAATGATTAATGCTGGTTAGCTGAATATGAGTGAAACGGTTACTATATATGATGTACATGATAATAAGGAAGGACCTGTAGCTTACAGTGATCTGATCCGTTTATTTGATGATTATGGAGGTGCGGCCTGGTT
>DAOLFI010000529.1:0-3481 GCA_035326385.1 Niabella sp. | reverse complement strand
TGGTTTTTCCCTGCGAGATAACCGGCATTCCTGCACGGGCTCTTATTTTATTGATTGCAGTATATACCTGGTCATCTAACTGGTCCGATTCAATCTTGGCTTCAGCAAAATTCAGCAGTACTTCAGCATATCGCAATACAATAGGATTGATATCAGAACGGCTGGCATGTTGCTCGGTTGGATCAGCATATTTCCGCCAGCAGTATCCGGAGAAGCTTGCAAAAGTGTGAGTGGCGTCAAGATTGTTCACACGCACTGCCGGTGAAACATTGTAATTCCAGCATAGAAGACTGTCCTTATGTGTTTCAAACTGGTATCCATAATAAACCGATCCTGGCAAAGCAATGGTTTTTCCTAAGCGTGGGTCCCTGTTCTCGAAAGGCTTTTGGGGATTGTACAGAGGCGATTTATCAATAGATAACCCGTCGGTGCACTCGTAAGTATCGACCAAAGCCTGTACCGGCATACGATTGCTGAATCCTCCCGCCATCCTGGAGCGGAAAGCCAAAGGTGTTTCCTGGAAAATGTCATTGTAATTAAACTGGATCGCCCAAATTACTTCTTTCGAGGTTTTTCCCGCACGCATGCAAATATTGCCATACTCATTGTTCAGCACTACCTGCTTTCCTTCTTCGCTCATTACTTTATTGGCACTTTCTATAGCTTTTGCCCAGCGCTCATTGTAAAGCGCAACTCTTGAAGCCAACCCCCAGGCAGCCACTTTAGCTACTATCATGGTATTAGGCTGGTTATTTTCGGGCAGGCCGGCAGCAGCTTTATCCAGCTCTTCAAGAATGAAATCAACAACTTTCGATTTAGGATCCCTGCCTACAAAAGCCTCTGACAAAGACAGTGTTCTTGTCACAAGGGGCACATCGCCATACAGCTGGCATAACAGCGAGTAAGCATAAGCTCTTAAAAAACGTGCGGTAGCTTCTGTTTCGGTTACTGCCTGCTGAGAGGCACCTTCTACCCTGCCGATATTATCCAGCAAATAATTGCACCTTGAAATAACTGTGTAAAATTCATTCCAAAACCTGTTTACATTACCTGCTGTTGGCATACCCCAAAGTGAGTTGGGAGTATTATCCCTGTTAGCAGCAATATCCGAATACATATCGAGCCAAATGATGTAGGGGTTTTCTAAAAAGCGGAAATTCAGCGGTTCAAAGCAACCTATCAAAGCCGCACGCATTTCTGCATCCGTTTTGGGAAAAGTAGCAGTAGAAGGCGCATCCAGCGGATATTTCACTAACTGCTTTGAACAGGAGAACAGCGCGATTATAAATATGAGGCTATATAATATTCTTTTCATTTTTTAGAATTTAAGGTTAACGCCAATGTTTAAAGTTTTAACTTGCGGATAGTAAGCGCCATTGCTGGCAGCATTTATCTCAGGATCCCACCCTTCCCAGAATTTAGTAGCGGTGAGCAGGTTTTCGCCGGAAACATATACCCTGAAGCTGGATACTCCCAGGCTTTGCAGTACCTGCCGGGGTATGGTATATCCAAGCTGGATATTTTTAACCCTTAAATAAGCCGCACTTTTCATCCAATAATCTGATAGCTGGGTATTATTAGATTCGCCAAATGCCAATCGCGGGAATAATGCATTAGGATTAGGATTTTCGTTGGTCCATCTGTCTTTCTGATATTCATAAGCCGTACCGCCCAGCAGGAATGGCTGTATAGCACTCCCTGTTAGATACCCATCGCGCTTTCCTACACCCTGTAAAAAAGCCAGGAAATCAAACCCTTTCCAGGCTGCATTTAGGTTAAGGCTGTAAGTAAACCTTGGTATTGTATTTCCTACTACTTCCCTGTCATCACCGTTGATCACATCATCTTCTATTACGTTCACATACCTGATATCTCCCGGTGCTATTTTACCAAACTGGCGTGCATGTTTATAAGTGCCGTCTGTATTAAAATCATCGGCCGATAATAAGCCCATAGACCTGTACAGGTACAGGGAATTCAACGCATATCCTTCGCGTGCCACTACGGTACCGGTCTGTTGAATGCCTTTAAGATCAAGCACTTTATTTCTTACATCAGACAAGGTGAAAGTAGCCCCGTATTTAAAGGCATTATCATAGTTGTCATAGCTAAGCTGGAAATCCCATCCTTTATTTTCAACTACGCCTGCATTTTGAAAGGGAGCAGCCACACCCATTGTTTTCGGAATGCTTAACTCCAGCAGTATCCCATGTGTTTTTTTATAGTAATAATCAAATGAAAAAGACAGGTGCCTCATTAACCGGGCATCCAAACCTATATTACTCATAGTAGTGGTTTCCCAGCTAATATCAGTATTGGCCAGACTCAATATAGCAGCACCGTTTTGAATAACATCGTTAGAAATATATTTCGGAGCTGTGGAAACCGTAGGTGCAAAGGGATAATTGCTGCCAATTTCCTGGTTGCCCAACCGGCCCCACGATGCCCTTAGCTTTAATTCATTGATTACATTTTTAATATCCGACATGAAACTTTCCTCGGATATTCTCCACCCGGCTGAAAAAGAAGGAAAAGTGCCCCACCTGTTTCCTACAGCAAACCTTGACGACCCGTCATAACGCAGGTTGGCTTCAAATAAATACTTATTATCAAAAGCATAATTGATTCTTCCAAAGTAAGAAATAAGCGCCCATTCAGAAGCATAACCGTTATTCTTCATGTTGGCTGCAGAACCGCCCGATAAAACAGGATAGTCTTCAAACAAAAAAGCATCTCTGAACGCATTGAACCCTTCGTTAGAGCCAGTGAGATATTGATATCCTGCCAAAGCGCCTACATTATGTTTAGAGTAATCCTTTGAAAAAGTGAGTGTTCCTTCCAGCTGGTTGGTCCTGTCTATAGATGTACTCTGATCCATCGTATTCAATGCAGGAAGCGTAAACCTCAATCCCCCATTGGCATCATAGGTTTTTATCACGTTAACGAAAGAGGTTACATTAGGCTGGGAATAAGTGGGCGCGAAGCTTAATTTACCGGTTAAAAAATCAAATGGCCTATAGCTTAAAGAAAAATTAGCAGTCAGCGGGACCCTGGTCTGTCTCCAGAATCCACCATCTTTTACAATAGCTACTGGGTTTACTCCATTTTGCCCTTCTGCCCATAAACCATTTGAATATTGAATGGCCTGGATGGCAGGCAATTTATCCATCATACCAAAAATGAGCCCCGTTCCGGCAGCAGTAATAGCTCCGCCAGTAGCGCCAGGAAAATCAGCAACTGATTTACGGTCATCATTTACCAGAAAAACATCGAAGGTTCCTGAAAATTTAGGCGATATCTGCACCGATGTATTCAGGCGGGCGAACATGCGTTTAAAGCTCACCCCTTCTATTAACCCGTTTTGATTAAGATAGCCTAAGCTGCCATAGAATTTTACGTGCTCATTTCCTCCTGAAAGTGAAACCACATGGCTGTTTTGCAGCCCATTACCTGTTAAAACAGCTTTTTCCCAATCCGCATC
>DAOLFI010000528.1:0-3484 GCA_035326385.1 Niabella sp. | reverse complement strand
AGGAAGGGCGTTTTTCCGCAACTTCCCAGGAAATTTGAGATGCTGCAGGTGTGAACAGGACATTAAGGCATTATTATTTCAGGTCGAGAGATATATTGTTTAAACAGGTATTTGAGGAAGGAAGAGCCGCATTTTTCAAGGAGCTGGATGAAATGGTACAGCCCGAACACTCTTTCCGGGTAAAAATAGAACACCTGATTGATATATGGATGGAACAGGGTATTGAATACCCGTTTTTGGATACATACCTGGTTTCCCAGTTAAACAATCCGTCTGTATTGGAGGAGCTTACGGAGAATCGTGTTGGTAATGCAGATAGGAAAGACGCGTTCTACAAGGAAATTAAAGCGGAGATGAAAGCCGGCACTATTGCTAAAATGGAGCCTATGCAATTTCTTTTAAACCTGGCCGCGATGGTTTCATATCCTATTATTATGCGCCCGTTACTGGAACGGGCCTTATCTATTGATGCAAAAGAATTTAATAAAATCATAGCAGGCAGGAAAGAGGCCATTTTAAAGACCATATTCCTGAAATAAAATTTTTTTGACCCAAAATTGACAAAATTGTCAAACAAATATGTTAACTACTGAAAATAAGGTTCTGAAAAAAGCGCTTTTTTTGTTTACTGAGCATGGGCCTGGCAATACTGCCATGAATGAGATTGCATCGGGTGCAGGCATTTCTAAAAAGACCCTATACAAATGTTTTGAAAGTAAAGCCGCGCTGGTCAATACTTTATATGCCCGCATACTAAACCGGGCAGAGCTAAAGCTTCGTAAAACACTGGATAAGGCTGATAATGCTGTTTTGGAGTTTCTGAATATTTGCAGACAGGTATTATCATTTTATTATTTTTTCCCGCCGATAGTGTTGACGCATTTAAAGTATGCTGATGTTGAGATATATGACGAAATAACTTTTTTCAGGAAGCAATTTCTCCCGGTGGTTTTATCCTACAATATTGAAAGAGGCATAGGTTGCGGCTTATATAAAAAAGACATTGACAGTAATATCGCAGCACATCTTGCATTAACCCAATTAATCGCTTTAAACCATGGCCTCAACTTTTTAAGGCGCCAGTATGCCGACAAATATATTCAGCAACAACTATTGGCTCATTTGCTTTATGGCATTGTGTCTTCCGAGGGGAGCCAGGTGGCCGATAGCTATTTTTCTGATCATTTAATAACCGTACAAGTTTAATTATCAATAAGGAATGAAAACAATTTTTAAAACCCTGATGCTTTCTTTTGCGATAGCAACTGTTACAGGCAAGGCTATTGCACAGACAAGCCAAACATTAACGCTTAAAACGGCCTTGAATTATGCCCTGGAGCATTATACCGATGCCCGCAAAGCCCTGCTGGACATGGAAAACGCGCAGTACCAGATAGATGAAGTGCGTTCCCGTGCGTTACCACAGATAAGCGGATCGGGCCAGCTAAACTATAACCCTTTGCTGCAACAAAGTGTATTACCGGGTGCTATGAACCCAGTTAATCCTGGCCAGGATATGCTGATCGCATTTGGTCAGAAATGGAATGCCAATGTAGGCTTGAGTGTTACCCAAAACATTTTTGACCAGTCTGTTTTTACAGGCCTGAAAGCTGCAAAAACTACCAAAGAATTTTACCAGCTTAATACACAGCTTACCGGGGAGCAGGTACTGGAGCAGGTAGCCACCAGCTATTACCAGGTATTTGTGCAGCGTCAGCAGATAGCTAATGTGGACAGTAATATCAGTACCACTCAAAAGGCTTACACCATCATTAGGGGTTTGTATGAAAGTGGTTTAGGCAAGCAGATTGATGTGGATCGGGTGGATGTTCAGCTGGCCAATCTTAAAAGCCAGCGTCAACAATTGTTGAATGCGGTAGCCTTATACGAAAACCAGCTGAAGTTTTACATAGGTATGCCGGTATCAACAAAAATTGTAATGGAAGATATGGAGAAGTTCATTGTTGATCAGTACCATCTTGATCTGCCCGATTCTTTACATACTGATTACCGTACAGAAATGCAATTATTGAACAAGCAGGAAGAATTATTGGATTTACAAAAAGAATCCATCATTGCGGAATATTATCCAACACTCTCTCTGGCAGGTAATTACAGTTACCAGGGGCTGTCTAACCAATTCCCTATAGGAACCGGTAATTGGTTTAATGTGGCAACGGTGGGGCTTAACCTGAGAATACCCATTTTTAACGGGAACGCTACGAGGGCACGCATTAGCAAGGCAAATGTGGAGCTTAAAAAACTAAGGGAAGACAGGGCTAAAACTAAGAACAGTCTTGACCTGGCTTATGAAAATGCAAAAACGCAGATCAGGAATAATATCATCATTTTAAATAATCAGAAGATCAACGTAGAGCTGGCGCAGAAAGTACTGAATAATACCCGCAGCAATTACCAGTTAGGACTGGCGCCGCTTACAGATTTATTAGATGCACAGAATGCATTGTCGGAGGCGCAGAATAATCATATAGCAGCATTGCTTAATTACAGGCTGGCTGAAATACAATTGATCAAATCCAAGGGACAGTTAAAATCATTAATGAACTAATAGCTACAAAAATAAAATTATAATGAAAAAGAGTACAAGAACCATTGTTACAATTTTAGTGATCCTGGCAGTACTGGCGCTGATTGCTTATGTGCTGACCAATAATAGGAAAAAGAATGAGGCCAAAACTGCGGTGGTAGCACAAACCAACAGTGCTGTTGCGGTTAAGATAGATACGGTTGCTACATCAGATATGAATATTGATTTTACAGCCAACGGTGTATTTGCTGCTGGCCAGGAGATCAATTTTGCTTCAGAGACCTCGGGCCGCGTATTGAGCGTTCTGGTAGATGAAGGCAGCTATGTAAGAAAAGGGCAGACGCTGGCTCTAATTAAAACCGACAACCTGAATATTGATGAACAAAATGCGAATGAGGCTTATCAGAATGCAATAAGGGACAAAGAGCGCTTCGAAAACGCATTACGCACCGGCGGTGTAACGCAGCAGCAGGTAGACCAGGCCGAGCTTGCTGTAAAGAATGCAGCAGCAAGGCTGAAACAATCCCGTGTAAAAATCAATGATGCCAATATCCGCGCCTCTATCAATGGTATTGTCAATAAACGCATGATAGAACCGGGTTCTGTATTAGCTCCGGGCACTCCGTTGTTTGAAATTGTTGACGTCTCTAAGCTTACATTAGATGTAGCCGTTTCGGAGCAGCAGGTGGTGAACCTTCAGGTAGGCGATGTGATAAATATCAAGGCCGGGGTTTTTCCTGATAAGGAATTTACAGGTAAAATAGAATTTATTGCCCCCAAAGCTGATGCTAATCTCAATTTCCCTGTAAAGGTGGCTGTTACAAATAATTCAGGCAATGCACTGAAAGCGGGGATGTACGGCAGTGCTCATTTTGTATTTGCGCAACAGGCTCCGGCTATCTTAATTCCGCGTACTGCTTTTGTAGGGAGCGTAAG
>DAOLFI010000527.1:0-3493 GCA_035326385.1 Niabella sp. | reverse complement strand
CTTCCTTTTTTTTTATTCTACACGCTTAATAATGACGGGAAGATATATTCCATTCACGTTAAAAACCCTGAGCGATAAAATAACCACGCCTGTACTACCGGAATTTGTATTGGACCTGGAAAAAGTTTTTGCCGATTAACCGGTAGGTCTTTTCCGGATAACCTTTCTGCTGCAAAAATTGTTAAGATCACGGATATAAATATCAATAAGAAAGGCCATTTTTCACAAAATCGTATCTTGCGCCTTTCAGACAGTGGCAAGTACAGTTGTTTATGGCATCAATTATTGATATCAAAATACCAAAAGCGATTGCGAAGGTTCTAGGCCTTCCCCAGTCTGATGCGCGTACACAACAGCAAAAAGTGCTAAAAAAGCTGTTAAAAAAAGCCAGATTTACCGAATTTGGCCAAAAATACAATTTCGATAAGATCTTGCTTGGCAAAAATACTGAGTACGACTTTCAGAACTCTGTACCTGTTTTTGATTATAATAAGATATATGATGAGTGGTGGAAGAAAACACTGGAAGGCATACCGGATGTAACCTGGCCGGGAAAAATAGAATACTTCGCCCTTAGCTCAGGAACTTCAGAAGCAGCAAGTAAATATATACCTGTTACCAAAGACCTGTTGCGTAGTAATACTATCAACTATATTAAACAGCTGATCAGTGTTTTCTCTTACCAGGAAGCTAATAAAAAAGCATTGCGGAAAAGTTTCCTGATGATTGGCGGTACTACCGATCTGCAAAAAAGTGATATTGGATGGTATGCCGGCGACTTAAGCGGCATTCTTGCCAAAAAACGCCCTTTCTGGTTCCAAACCTTTTATAAGCCCGGCGTGAGAATTGCTGCTATGAAGGACTGGAACGAAAAGCTGAAAGAAATTGTAGAGCATGCACGCGATTGGGACATCGGCTATATTGTGGGTGTACCCGCATGGTGCCAGATGTGTATGGAAATGATAATAGAGAAGTATCAACTCAACAACATACATGAAATATGGCCCAATTTCGGCGTTTTTGTACATGGCGGCGTTTCTTTTCAGCCCTATAAAAAATCCTTCGAAAAACTATTAGGCAAACCTATTGTGTATGTAGAAAACTATCTTTCCAGCGAAGGCTTTATTGGTTATAAAATGAAGGAGCATGCACTGGGCATGCAGCTTATAACCGACAACAATATTTTCTTTGAGTTTATTCCGTTTGATGATAAGAACTTTGACGCAGACGGCAATGTTTTACCGGAAGCAAAAGCATTGCTGATTGATGAAGTAACCTACGGAAAAGATTATGCCATCCTGCTAAGTACTAATGCCGGCACCTGGCGTTATTTAATTGGAGATACCATCCGTTTTCTAAATATAGAAAAGTGCGAAGTAATTATTACCGGACGTACCAAACATTTTCTTAGCCTGGTAGGTGAGCATCTGAGTGTAGAAAATATGAACCGGGCTGTTGAAGAGGCCAATAATTATTTTAATATCAGCATTCCGGAATATACAGTAACAGGATTTCCCTATAAAAACTTTTTTGCACATAAATGGTATATTGCTACCAATGATAAGGTGGATGCCTGCGAGTTGCTGAAGTTTATTGATAATACACTCAAAAAGATCAACGATGATTATGCTACGGAAAGAACCAGTGCCTTATCTGATGTATTTATTGAGATACTGCCAGAAGATAAATTTTTAAAATTTATGGAGCTTAGGGGAAAGCTGGGCAGTCAACATAAGTTTCCAAGGGTAATGAAAGGTAATATGCTTGAAAGCTGGGATAAATTTCTGGCTACGGGAAAAATTTAACTTAAATGCTTAAAAAAACTTTACTAATCTTGCCTGAACTATGATTGAGGGCTTAATTAAAGGAGTAACCTTAGGGCTGTTATTAAGCATTGCTGTTGGGCCGGTACTTTTTTCTATTATAAAGCATAGTATAAATGTTGGTCACAAAGGCGGGATGATTTTTGTCGCTGGGGTTTCTGCCAGCGACATAACACTTGCTTTTGTAAGCAACGTTTTTTCTGCAATGTTTGAAGTTATCAGCGAGCACAAGCAGGTAATTGGTATAACTGGCAGCTTATTTTTAATGGTGATCGGCATTTATTTTTTATTCTTTAAAAAAGTAAAAATAAACGAGCACGGGAAAGCGCTCCCGATCACTTTCCGAAAACGCGACTATGCTACCATGTTCCTGTCTGGCTACCTGATGAATACGCTCAACCCTTCGGTCTTTCTTTTTTGGTTAACGGCCTCTACCTCCTTTATTAATCATACCATCGAAGAGCGGATCATTATTTTTACTACCTGCCTTTTGATTGTGCTTGGCGCCGATATTGCCAAAGTAATGCTAGCAGGCAAAATACGCAACCGCCTTACCCCGCACAACATCCAGCTTATTAACCGTATCAACGGTATTATACTCATTGGCTTTTCAATAGCCCTGATTGCGGGGCTGTTGTTTTATAAAGCGCCGCAATAATTCAGGCTTTAAAACATCAACTTTTCTATATCTTGCAATGCAATGAAGCTGTTTAAACGTATATGGCGATTTTTAAAGCGAACGTTCATCGTGCTTTTTATTGGTCAGCTGGTTTATATAGTGGTACTTAAATGGGTAAACCCACCCGTAACGGTAACACAGCTTATTAGTTTTATTGAAGGGCATGGTATGAGCAGGATCAATGTTGGCCTGGCCCAAATGTCATTAAATGCAAAGCTGGCTGTTATTGCTTCAGAAGACCAGCTGTTTCCCGATCATAATGGTTTTGACTGGAAGGGTATTGCCAAGGCAATGGAGTATAATCAGAAAAAACCGGGCCGCGTCAGGGGTGGCAGCACCATCAGCCAGCAAACAGCCAAAAATGTATTTTTATGGCAGGATCGGAGCTGGGTCAGGAAAGGGCTGGAAACCTATTTTACTTTTATGATCGAAAAGATATGGGGTAAAAAAAGGATCCTGGAAGTATATCTGAACGTAGCTGAAACAGGGTCCGGTATTTTTGGTATAGAGCAGGCCGCACAAACCTATTTTGGTAAGCCGGCACAAAACCTGTCACAGAGTGAAGCAGCTGCTATTGCCGCTGCGCTCCCCAATCCTAAAAAATATACGGTAAAGCCTATGAGCTCCTACGTTTCTGCACGTAGTAAAAAAATAATGCAGCAAATGAATTTCCTGCGGCCCGACAGGGATATACAGGCTATTATCAGCAATCAATAAAATATATGCTTATGTGACTAAAGTAGCCGTACAGGTTTTTACCATGTAGTTACTTTACACTAAATTAATCATTATGTCACAAGAGCATACTTACGAAGTAGGAATTAAATGGAAGGAGGGCCGGTTAGGCGAACTTTCTTCGCCTGTACTGAACCAAACTATTGAGTGCGCCACACCGCCCGAATTTCCTAACGGGGTACCAGGTATATGGTCGCCGGAGCATTTATTTGTAGCCGCTATTAACAGCTGTTTTATGGCCACCTTTTTGGCAATC
>DAOLFI010000526.1:0-3494 GCA_035326385.1 Niabella sp. | reverse complement strand
GCTGATGATCTGGGTTATGGGCATTTAAGCTGTTATGGGGCAAAAGTGATTCAGACACCCCATACAGATAAGCTTGCTCTTAGGGGGCTGCGTTTTACTAACGGGCATAGCTCCTCCGCTACCTGCACTCCCTCCCGTTATGCTTTAATGACGGGTGAGTATCCCTGGCGGAATGAGGGGCATAATATATTGCCAGGAGATGCAGCTCTGATTGTGCCTGTCGATAAAATTACTTTGCCCAAAGTATTTAAACAGGCAGGATATCAAACCGGAATTGTAGGAAAATGGCATTTAGGCCTGGGAAATAAAGTAGAAAAAAACTGGAACGCGGAAATAAGACCAGGGCCTAACGAAGTAGGTTTTGACTACTCATTTATTTTTCCAGCTACTGCAGATCGTGTGCCTACGGTGTTTATGGAAAACGGTAAAGTAACAGGTCTTGCGAATGACGATACGATAGAGGTTAATTATAAAACGAAAGTGGGTAATGAACCTACTGGTAAAGAAAATCCGGATCTTTTAAAACTTCAGGCATCTGTTGGTCATAATAATACGATTGTAAATGGTATTGGCCGGATTGGCTATATGAAGGGTGGCAAAAATGCGCGTTGGACTGACGAAGAAATAGCGTCAACTTTTCTTGCCAAGGCTGAACAGTTTATCGAAAGAAATAAAACACAGCCCTTTTTCCTTTTTTTTTCTTTAAACAATATACATGTACCACGTATGCCAGCAACCATGTTTAAAGGTAAAAGTGTTATGGGATATCGCGGAGATGCTATATTAGAGATGGACTGGCTGGTGGGAGAAATTATCCAAAAACTTGAAACATTGGGAATCGCTGAAAATACTATTATTATCTTTAGCAGTGATAATGGTCCTGTACTTGACGATGGCTATGCAGACGAAGCCAAAGAAAGAGTGGGCAATCATCGGCCTGCAGGTATGCTGCGTGGCAGGAAGACTAGCATTTATGAAGGTGGCACACGGATTCCATTTATAGTATGCTGGCCCGGCACTGTAAAACCAGGTGTATCTGATGCAATGATCAACCAAATGGATATGCTGTCCTCCTTTGCCTCTTTGCTCAAAGTGAACATTCCTGAAAACGAGGCCAATGACAGTGAGAACCTGGTTAAGGCTTTAATAGGTGCAAATAAAAAAGGTCGGAATACAATGATTAAAGAAGGATATAATAATCTGGCTATTATAAAAGGTAGTTGGAAATATATCCCTGCTTTTAAAAATAAGAGGGAACAATTGTTCAACTTAGCACAGGATATATCAGAAAGCACAGATCTTTCTGGACAATATCCAGAGAAAACAAAAGAACTTTCACAGGAATTGCAGCGCATACAAGCGTCAGGCAGGTAAAAGTCCATGTTAAAATATCAGCTTATTATACCCAGCGTTAATTATATATGCAATCACTTAGATATATAATCCTTATTTTACTTTTATGGAGCAATAGCGTTTTTGCTCAATCTGATGTACAGGTTAAATTTGATAAACCTGCAATTCATTTCACCCAGTCTGTACCCTTAGGCAACGGACGGTTGGGCGCCATGGTCTTTGGTGGTGTGAACAGGGAGCGGATCGTACTTAACGAAATTTCTATGTGGTCAGGTGGACTGGAAGACCCAAATCGCCATGATGCGCATGAGTATCTTTTGCCCATTCAGCAATTGTTGAAAGAAGAAAAGAAAAAGGAAGCGCAAACATTACTGGCAAAATATTTTACTTCTGCGGGACCAGGCTCTGGCAGAGGTAAAGGGAAACAAATTAAGTTTGGCTGCTATCAGATCCTCTCAGACTTATTTATTAACTGGCATGATTCCGGCAGTGTAGCTACAAATTATAAAAGGGTGCTACAATTAGATAAAGCCCTCGCCACCACATCCTGGGAAAGAAACGGTGTACTGTACAAAGAAGAGGTTTTTGTAACGGCCCCACAACAGGCGATTATCGTTCGCCTTACGGCAGATAAGCCCAAAGCTATTTCCATTGACCTGGCTCTAAACAGGAACGAAAATGCTTCCATTTTTTCTGCAAACAATAGTATCAGACTGACGGGACAATTGGATGGTGGTAATGGTGATAAAGGAATTAATTTTGCCGCCTATATAAAGGCGATTTCCAAAGATGGAAAGATTGAAGCCGTTAACAATGGTTTACAAATAGAAGGCGCTTCCGAATGTATTATTATTATCAGCGCGGCAACAGATTTAAACTGGCCGCGTGTTGAAACCCGGGGTCCCGATCCTTTGCCTATTGCGAAGAACTACGTGGAGTCTGCTATAAAATTTTCATGGAAGCAATTGTTACAGCAACATGTTGCAGACTACAGTTCTTATTTTGAACGGTGCAGAATAGCATTAACTTCACCTCAAAGTGATTCCCTCAATAATCTTACCACGGCGCAACGGTTGGTACGATATGCAAAAGGGGAAAAGGATGTTGATTTGCCTGCACTGTATTTCAATTTCGGAAGATATTTACTCATTTCAAGCTCACGTCCCGGTGGTTTACCTGCCAATCTTCAGGGACTATGGGCAGAAGAGTACCAGACACCATGGAATGGTGATTATCATCTTAATATTAACCTGCAAATGAATTACTGGCCCGCTGAGAAAACCAATTTATCTGCGTTGCATTTACCATTGATAGCGTTTACAAAGCAATTGGCTGAATTCGGAAGAAGGACGGCGAAAGCATATTATAACAGCAATGGATGGGTGGCTCATGTAATCAGTAATCCCTGGAAATTTACGGCGCCCGGCGAGGGTGCAAGCTGGGGCTCCACATTAACTGGTGGGGCCTGGTTATGCGAACATTTATGGCAGCATTATATATTTAAACCCGATATAAAATATTTACGAGACATCTATCCTGTGCTGAAGGGCGCTGCACAGTTTTATACTGGTATCCTGATAAGAGATCCTAAAACGAATTACCTGGTAACGGCACCATCCAATTCCCCTGAAAATACATACATTACTGAAGATGGCTTTCATGGGCAAACTACAATGGGGCCAGCCATGGATATGCAGATTGGAAGGGAACTATTGTCCAATACCATTGAAGCAGCAAGAATTTTAAACATTGATCGGGTATTTAGCGATTCGCTACAAGCTATAAAGCAGCAGTTAGCACCCAACCAGATCAGTCTTTCAACCGGGCGTATCCAGGAATGGATTCGTGATTATAAAGAAGCTGAGCCGCAGCATCGACACGTTTCTCATCTATATGGACTTTACCCGTATGATGAGATCAATGCCAGCACGCCCGAATTGACGGAAGCGGCGAGGCAAACCTTGCTTGGACGTGGCGATGGAGGAACCGGTTGGAGCCGGGCATGGAAAATTAATTTCTGGGCAAGGCTCGGCGATGGCAATCATGCATTGAAAATGTTGAAGGCACTACTGATACCGGCGTTTAACAGCGAAGCAATTTATACCGGGAAAGGAGCCGGTACTTATCCCAATTTATTTTGT
>DAOLFI010000525.1:0-3501 GCA_035326385.1 Niabella sp. | reverse complement strand
TGAATCCCACACAACAAATAGTGGATGCTTACCAGATGTCAAATGGCCTCAATCCTTTTAATGCAGATGGCTCTGTTAATGCTGCATCCGGCTATAATCCGGCACAGCCTTATGCGAACAGGGAACCCCGTTTTTATGCAACCATACTATATAACGGCGCCAAATGGCAGCATCGCAATATAGAGTCCCGCGTTGGCGGTCTGGATGCAATCGAGATCGGGTCACACAATCGCTCGCAAACCGGCTATTTTCTACGGAAGTTTTTAGATGAATCTATTGTGCTGAATCAATCGCAAAACAGGGCGGCTACCTGGATCCTTTTCAGATTAGGAACGCTGAAGCTGGATTATGCCGAGGCCAGGAATGAGGCTTCGGGACCTGACCAAACGGTTTATAACAATGTAAATGCCATCAGGGCCAGGGCTGGTCTTCCTGCTTTACCGGCTGGCTTGTCTAAAGATCAGATGCGCGAGCGTATTCGCCACGAAAGAAGAATTGAAATGGCTTTCGAAGACAATCGTTTCTGGGATGTAAGAAGGTGGAAAATAGGAACAGATGTATTTAATACCGTGATAAAAGGGATGCGGATCACGCAGTCCGGTGCTACGCTGAATTATCAGGTAGTGAATGTAAGAACCAGGGTATTTGATGTGAAAAGATATCTTTTCCCAATACCACAGTCAGAGCTCAACAGGAATCCGAATATGGATCAAAATCCCGGTTGGTAACTTGTACAATAAGTAAAATCAAAATTCTTAAAAGATGAAACCATATAAAATAAATTTTCTAACGCTTTGTATAACGGCAGCTGTTTTGGTGTTCTCTTGCAAAAAAAATGAAACCCAACCTATACCCTGCGTTTCAGAGTTCTTCTATGAAGGAGGCGTCTACCGCATTGATACTACTAAGATCATTGCTCCTTCCTATAAAGAAGGCCAGGATGTGCCCGGCGTATTTAAGGCAACCCGTGCAGGACTGATTATAAATGCCAGCACAGGAGAAATAGATGTAGAGAACAGTATGCCCGGCAACTATACCATCAGAAAAATAATGATTGATAATCCTTCTTGCGGTAACCGTATTGCATTGGGTTATGTTACTATATTAGACAGGCCCAAACCCCCGGTAATCCTGCATACTGCGGACCATATGACCGGATGGAATTTTGCCGGTACAGCGAAGCTGGATACGGAGGACAAAAAAGAGGGTTCAGCCAGTATCAAAAATACCGGAAGCGGGCTGCTTGTATCTCAGTTTGACCTCAATCCGCCAATAGATATAGAAACAACCAAGGATATGGGCCTGTTGAAGTTCTGGTTTTATATTTCAAACCCCACTGCTATTACAAATGGTCAGTTCGAGCTGACCAGTGGGGGCGGACCCGATAAAAATGAGCTTACCTGGCATCTTCCCGGAGCAGTTCAGTTGCAGGCAGGATGGAATCATATTACCTTAAGGCTGATAGACGCTGAAGTTACGAATGGTGTAGCAGATCTGTCCCAAATCAACTTCTTCCGGTGCTATATATTCCCGAGTGGAACGATCACGGTAGGGTTTGATGATTTTAAAGTATACCATGGCCAGGAATAAAACAAACCCGGCAGGTTCTTCACTGTTAATGAGTTTGAATTTAATAATTAAATGCCTGTCAGCAAATCAATAGCAACAGCATTTATAAAAAATGAAAATATGAAATTTTTTAAAAAAGTTTTATCCTGGACTTTTGCCGCTGTATTTTTAGGCGCCTGTTCAAAAAACGAATATATTCCAAAAAGTGAGAAAGAATCGGCTTATGCTATGCTTTCGAAAGGAGGACTGGAGCTGGCAGAAGTTAAAGATATTGCCGGATTCCAGGAAATACCGCTTGCTGTTACGGTTTCAATGGCCAAAGATCTTAAAAAGGATCTGGCTGTAACAATTGACCTTAACGAGGCTGCCTTAACAGAATATAACACAAGATATCTTACTGAATACAAAATGATTCCGGCAGGAGCCGTACAGTTAGCTACCTCGGTAACCATACCGGGTGGTGCAAGCACTATAAATGTTCCGTTAAGTGTAAATATAGCGGATCTGACCGGTGATCCCCGGGACTATGTAATTCCGGTATCAATCCGTGATGCTAAATCGGTACCTGTTGACAAAAATTACGGAACGGTATTATACAGGCTTAACCGACCCGATTATACCGGTGATTTTGCAGCCTCCGGCTCCAGGAAAGCAGTACAGGCTAATGGCACGGTCTTCCTGGAACAGATTTATGAGCCTCCCACTCATGATAAGACCCTGACCAGGATAGAGGGGAATACTTATTCCATCAGTAAGGTTTCCAACCTGGCCATCCAGGGTACACAGGTCTTTAAAATAGAAATACTGGATGATAACTCGGTAATAGTTACGGGGGCTTATGGCGGCTTTTCATTTTTGCAAATACCCAATGAACCCAGCTATTTTGTTCCGGCAGAGAAAAAGCTGGTGCTGAATTACTATTACGTGATTCCGGCCGGCGATACTTACAGCACGCGGGAAATGCGGGAAGTATTAATAAAGAAGTAAGGTATGATATATAGCCCCTGTGCAGCCTGTTCTGTATAGGGGTGTTTTTGTGAATTTTTTAACAGGCACAGCTTCAGCAATCATTAAGCAGGACGTTGCAGCAGGATTTACTTGTATATACGAGTTTAAATTTGTATATTGCCGTTTCGTATATTTGAAATGCGTATTGCTTTTCTTGCTAAAGTTGATAAACTATAATATAAGCATATAGTCACAGTTATGATTCAGGCATGTTTCATCAGCATAACAACAGGGCGGTTTAGTAAATGGATAGCGGTGCTGGGCATTTGCTTGCTCGTCTTTTTGTTGGCCACATGCAATGCTGCAAAAGAGGGCGATGAAGGCGAATCGGCCCGTTTGCCGGATGTGGTTGATTATAACTTCCATATTCGTCCTATATTGTCAGATAAATGTTTTGCCTGCCATGGTCCGGACAATAACACACGCGAAGCCGGGCTCCGGCTGGATACTAAAGAAGGCGCGTATGCAGCTCTGAAAGATAGCCCGGGGCTATTCGCAATTGTGCCGGGAAAACCCGATAAGAGCGATGTTTATCACCGGATCATCACCAGTGATGAAGCTTCGCGTATGCCACCACCTGCTTCAAACCTGGTATTAACAGAGCGGGAAACCAGGCTGATTGAACGCTGGATTGGACAAGGGGCGGTGTACAAACCGCATTGGGCATTTACGCCCCCGGTAAAGCCCGAAGTTCCGAAGAAAGAAGGCAAGAACTGGGCACAGAATGAGATTGACCATTTCATTGCAGAAAAAATGGATAATGCCGGTTTTAAGTCTAATCCGGAGGCGGAAAAGGAGCACCTGCTGCGTAGGGTAAGCCTGGATATTACGGGTCTCCCTCCGGGTGAAGCGCTGATGAAATGGTTCCTGGCAGATGAGAGTCCCGAAGCTTACGGGCGGTTAGTGGATACACTGCTGGCCTCC
>DAOLFI010000524.1:0-3502 GCA_035326385.1 Niabella sp. | reverse complement strand
CCTTTTCACGCTCACTCAGCTCGAAATCATTGCTTTCAGGAGCCACCAGTATGATATTCTGATTGGAGAAAAAGCCCAATATTTTTTTGGCAATAGCCGTGTTGATCGGCGCACCTCCATTGTAGGCTTCGGTTATGGCCTCGAGATATTTATTAGGCGGGTCGGTTTTAAGAATGTATCCTACAGCACCGGCACAAAGCGCCTGGAATATCCTTTCATTATCATTGTACACCGACTGGATAAGCACTTTAATATCCGGGTATTTCCGGCAAAGCTCTTTAGTTACCTCAATACCATTTACTCCGGGCATTTCAATATCCATTAAAACAACATCCGGATTACTTCGCTTAATGGATTGTTCCCATTGATTACCGTCTGCAAAAGCACCGCAGCTGGTGAAGCCTGCCGTACCATCCAATATGATTTGCAGCGCATCACGCACCAGCTTATTGTCTTCAAATATTGTCACTCTTATATCAGTATTCATAAATGAAGCAGATGGATTAATTGCTGCTTTACCAAAGCTATATTTTTATTTTTGATAAGGCAATACCTCAAAAGGTGATTTTTAATGGAAGCCGGATCAGCAATAACTATGTAAATAAAATGATCCTTGTTGCGAATGGTGCTTTTTATGCGTTATACCTGCTAACGGGTCCTACAGATATCGCAAAATAAGGAACCATTCAATAACTTCGCAAAAAATTTATAATAATGAGGAATATTGTTTTTATCCTGCTGATGGTTGTTAGTTTTTTTGCCTGCTCAAAAAAGAGCAACGTTGATAATGATATTCCAAAAGATATTCCTGCCTGGCTGCAGGTTAAGGTTAGGGAGATAAAAAAAGGAGATAAGCCGCAGTTGTATATGATAAGTGAATATAGGATTAAAGGAGAAATTTATTATAACATCTCTTTAATCTATCAATCGTGCATGTTATGCGATGTGTACGATAAAAAAGGTAGTAAAGCTAATATAGTACTTGACAAAGACACCAATATTGAACTGGTAAGAAGGATCTGGCCTGTTATCGAGGAGTAGAGACCCTGTTTTGCTAACCCGTATTTGTCAACAAAATCTATTGTACAATCTTTCCTTCTTCCAATACCAGTTTGTGCGTAAGGCATGATGGCAATTGCGTTTCAAAATGTCCTACATAAATAATGGTTACACCGTTTTTACTGATCTCATCTATAAGGTTATTGAAATATTGTGTTTGTTGCTGGTCTAACCCCTGACATGGTTCATCCAATACCAATAATTGCGGGTTTTTAATAATAGTGCGACCTAATAATGCTAAACGCTGTTTACCTAAAGGTTGTGTGGCCAGCAGCTCATCTCTCACCCCGTACAGGTTTAAAAAATGCAGCAGTTCTTCTAACTGTTGCTTTTGAGCATAGCGCAGGCGTTGGTACTGCCCGTTGGCATCAAAAAAGCCCGATGCAAGGCTTTGCGAAACAGTAGCATTGGGATCAAAATACCAGTGTAGCTCCGGAGATATCAAACCTATACGTTTTTTAATATCCCATATACTTTCACCACCACCGCGCTGCACACCAAACAACCTGATATTATTAGCGTAAGCCTGCGGATGGTCAGCAGTAATCAAACTTAAGAGGGTAGACTTTCCCGAACCGTTATGCCCCTGTAGCAGCCACCGTTCCCCGGCATGAACCTGCCAGTCAATACCGGTAAGCACATATTTTTCGTCATATCGTATATGAACGTCTTTCATGTAAACAAGCTCCTGTGAGGTATATTCAGGTGGCTTTGTAAGAAAAGAGGGAAGCGGCTTCAGAGCCTCGCCCCCTACCCCCCGCTCCGAAGAGAGAGGGGAAATAAGAACATTTACATTGTAAGCGCTGTTTATAATTTTCCCGTTCTTTATTTCTATAAGATGATGCACACATTCGGGCAGTTCTGAATCATTACTAATAATAATGAGCGTTCCTCCTTTTGCAGTATATTCATTCAGTAACTGATTAAGATGAGCGCGTGAGCTTTTATCTAAACCCGTATAAGGCTGGTCAATGATAAGCAGCTGCGGGCTTAGCCACAACGCTTTGATCAATTGTAATTTTTTATGCTCGCCGCTGGATATTTCAAAAAGCTGCTCGTCCAGTACTTTATGATAATCAAATGTTGTAATCAGGAGGTTTAACAGGTCATTTTTCAGCAAATTTTCCTTACCATATAATTCCAGCTCGCGGCCTACGGTTATGGTATCTCTTCTCTGCTGGTGATTGTACCGCTGCTGGTAATAGAAGTTTCTGTCACCTTCAAGGTTGGTAAAGCGGTACCAGTTTTCTACAAAAAGCGTCCTGTTGGGTAACAGACTTTTCTCATCAAAATTTATTTTGATGTTGCCCGAGTACTTAACCAAACCCGCAATAACCCTGGCTAATGTGGTCTTACCGCTTCCGCTTTCGCCGCTTATGATCCAGCCTTCGTTTGTATTTACTGTTAGTGAGAAGTTGTCTATAACGATTTTGGAACCGTAATGAACAGAGAGGTTTTGAATGTTAAGGATGGTCATTAATAATCTTTATAAAAGTTAATTGCCACGAATACACAAATAGAATTCGTGTATTCGCGGCAATATTTGCTTTAGCTTATATAGGCCGACATCTATCCATCAATTGAAGCGAGTTCTGATAGTTATTGGAACAACACCAATAAGATATGTTCATCTGCAGGTAAAACAAAAACAGCTTATCTTCTGTTATCCCCCAGAGGCGATAGAATAGAGAAGTACGAGGCCAGGGTGCCTCGTACAGCATTATACATTAAGCCGTTTTAATAGCCTTCATTGCAGTCATTGCTTTACGCAGGATTCTGCCCACTTCTTCTACAGAATGATTGCGGATAGCATCATTTACTTCCACCAGTTGCTGATTGTCCACTGCATTATCTTTGCCTTCGTTGAAATTTTTACCCACTAAATCAGTATCAACGGTTTTCATAAAATCTGCTAATAAAGGTTTACATGCCTGATCAAACAGGTAACAGCCATACTCTGCCGTATCGGAGATAACACGGTTCATCTCAAACAGCTTTTTACGTGCAATAGTATTGGCAATTAAAGGCGTTTCGTGCAATGATTCGTAATAAGCAGACTCAGGTTTGATGCCTGCTTCTACCATTGTTTCGAAAGCTAATTCCACGCCGGATTTAATGAAGGCTGCCATTAAGGTATAGTTATCAAAATATTCCTGCTCACCAATCTTCATATCGCCGGCAGGTGTTTTTTCAAAAGCAGTCTCACCGGTCTCAGCTCTCCATTTCAGCAAATTGGCGTCGCCGTTGGCCCAGTCTTCCATCATTACACGGCTGAACTCACCGCTCATAATATCATCCTGGTGTTTCTGGAACAAGGGGCGCATAATCTTTTTCAATTCTTCTGATACCTGGAAGGCTTTTATTTTGGCAGGATTGCTTAAACGGTCCATCATGCCGGTAACACCACCTTGCTTCAGGGCTTCTGTAATTACTTCCACACCAT
>DAOLFI010000523.1:0-3505 GCA_035326385.1 Niabella sp. | reverse complement strand
TTGTTGGTCATGCCGCCTGTAGAAGTTCCCGCTGCCAGGTTTCCTTTATTATCTAAAGCTACGGCTCCCACGGTTCCAAATTTCTGGTCTTTACCGGAAATGCCGTAGATCTTACTGTCGCGGGGATCAATATCAAGATATGCCGCCCTGCCTTTTTCTTCTTCTGTTATAGTTCTTTGCAATTGATCCCAGCGCTCCTGGGTGAAGAAGTAAGACGGAGGAACCGTATCGCATCCGTTAGCTGCTGCAAATTGTTCGGCGCCTTTGCCTACCATCATCACGTGCTCCGATCTTTCCATTACTGCTCTTGCTGCATTGATCGGATTTTTGATATTGGTTACGCCTGCCACAGCACCTGCTTTCAGGGTTTTTCCATCCATAATGGAAGCATCTAATTCATTTCTGCCGTCATGTGTAAATACAGCGCCTTTCCCGGCATTGAATAATGGTGAATTTTCCATTACATTAACAGCTGCCTGCACGGCATCCATAGAAGATTTCCCTTCTTTAAGCAAATGGTATCCACTTTGAAGTGCCTCGGTTAACGCATCTGTATAGGCCTTCTCCTTTTCGGGCGTCATGAACTGCTTTTCAATGGTGCCTGCGCCGCCATGAATGACCATGACGTATTTGGGGGCATCTGTTGCTGCAGGCTGGTTGTTGCAGGAGAGCATTACAATACTGCAGCTAAAAGCAATGCCGATGGTTTTAAAAATTTTCTTCATTTTAGATACATAATATTATGGACGAGCACCCTGGGTCCAGTTTCCGGAAATAACTGACCACCAGAACTTTTCCAATCCTGCTGTGGTTTCGGGCTCAAATGTGTTCATGTTAAACTTATTGTTACTGGCTGTTGCTGATATAACAGATACCTGTATTGCTTTGCCATCGCGGTTCCAGGTTACCGGTGTGCCGGTGGCGAAGGTTTCGGGTGTTTTAGCTGCATCTGTTTTTAGGAAAAAGGCTTTATTGCTGCCTACAACGGTACCCATTCCTGTTTCGTCTATGCAAACAGCTGTTCTTTCATCAACGGCAATACCATAAGGCGTTTTGCTCCAGTCTTTCATGATTCTGCCAAGGAAGGCAATGGAGCGGCCCTGGCGGTCGCGCTGGGTAAAATGCTGATCAGTGATCACATTTTGAAGAAAGGGCGCTTTCAGAAAATCGTCCCTGCCTATGGTAACTTTTTGTGCATAAGGATTGGCAAGCGCTTCGGCAGACTCTAACGTACCTCTTTCCCCGCTGAAATAATAGTTACTGAGGATAGCCGCACCGGCGCTGGTGCCACCTACCGGCACTTTCTTTTCGGTGAGCAAATAATTAATCGCTGCCATGGCTTTGGAGCCTTTCCAGTAATTGACGTAATCTGATTGGTCGCCCCCGGCAATGAACAGCATTTCCGCTTCGCGGATAATTTTAGCCACACCGTCATCGTCTGCCAGCTTGCGCGAATCTATTTTCAGGGTTTCAACGGAGTTTACCGTGCCCAGCCCTTTTACATAGGCGTTATAGGCGTCTGTTCCGGTAGCTCTTATAATGACTACATCACCGCCGCCGCTGCGGTCTATCATCCATCGGAAGGCGGCATCTACATCGGTGCCACCACCCATGATCACTATCCCGTTTTTGGTAGTGGTTTGTACATCAGCCGCATCACCCACAATGCCAATGGAAGCCGAACGGACTTCAGGATCTTTTGGCTTGGGCGCATCGGGCCGGAAGGGGTTATTGGGATCGACCGATTTGCCACAACCTGTAAGCAAAGTGGCCATCAGCAGTGTAAAATAAAATATCTTCATTACTCAATAATATTCAGGTTTAATAATTAGGGTTTTGAACCATATTTTTATTAATAGACATTTCCCTGTCGGGGATCGGGAAATTGTATTGCGCCGCTGTTGGCTCAAGCTTTACTGCACCCGATGTATTGATGGCGTCCTGTGTAGTGCGCTCTACCGGCAGTTTCCTGCGTTTGAGGTCAAAGAAGCGGTGGCTTTCAAAAGCCAGCTCTTTGAACCGCTCGTTGTATATAGCGTTCAGCAATACCTGTTTATCGGTGAAGTTCTGATCAATATAGTTGTAGATCCGGGCCCTTCTAAGGTCGTTCAGTTCTTTAGCGGCAGCTGCAATGTTGTTGCTTTCTAATTCCGCTTCCGCTTTAATTAAATACATTTCTCCGGTACGGAAGAGCTTCACTGATGCCAGTCCGCGGTAACTCGGGTCGGGATCGCCACCCATATATTTGTTAACCAGGTATTGCGATTTACCTGCCGGGCGTGTAGGGGCATATTGGATATAGCTGCTAAAGCGTACATCATCGGCCCACTGGGCCATCGTGCCAAACTGATCGATGAGCTTGAAGGAAGGAGCATATAAAACAATTTCGCCCGTTTCACGGAAGAAGATGCCCCCGATACGGGAATCGCCTCTTACTCTTCCCAGCTTCCATATCACCTCTGCCTGGCTTGCATCTTTCCATATCTTATCGAAATCAGTTTTAGGCGCTAAGGGGTCGCTTGCTATCACTTCTGATGCATAAGTAATCGCATCGCTCCATTTTTTTTCGTATAAGGCTACCCTTGCCTGTATGGCAGATATGGCCGTTTTAGTGATGCGGCTATTGTCGCTGAACGAAGAAGGAATCAGCCCTTTGGCGGCTTTCAGGTCTGCATTAATGTTATCAAAATTGGATTTTACGCTTTCTCTTGCCAGGTAAGCAAGGCTACGTTCTTTCATGTAAGTTACACCCAGTCCATCCGGTTCATAAGAGGATGCATAAGCCCTCAGCAGCTCAAAATGACTATAAGCTCTCAGCGCCAGCATTTCGCCCTGGTACTGATCTAAACGGCTTTGAGTGCTGGAAGCCGGCATGCCTGGAACTGCTTCCAGCACACGGTTGGCGCGGTCTATCACCACATAGTACTCATAATATGCCGAAGTAACCGAGCCTGAAGAAGAATTGTACTGCCACCTGGTAGCCGATGTATTGGATACTGTATTTTCTGTGGGTAGCATGGCTTCGTCCGATACAATAGCCACATTCTCTAATAATGAAGTGGTTAAAGGAGCATAGGCGCCCTTAACGCCCAGCTCAAGATCGTCTAAATTGCGGAACGCTTTGGAAGGGTCTATATAATCGGAAGGCGGTGTATCCAGCTTGGAGCAAGACTGGAACGCCAGCCCGGCCAACGATAGGAAAACAAATATTTTCTTTATGTACATAACGGTTAGATTAAAAATTAATATTAATGCCTGCTGTATATTTTCTGGCGTTGGGATATTCGAACCGGCCATACTGGCGGTTATTTTCGGGGTCAAGCCCGCGCCAGGAAGTCCAGGTGTACAGGTTCTCGCCCTGGGCAAAAATATCTGCCGATTTGAAGATCCTGGTTGCCTGCAGCAGCGTTGCCGGAATACTATAGCTCAGCTTTACATTTCTCAGGCGCATGAAAGAGGCGTCCTGTATATCTTTCGAGGTAAAGTTCCTGGGAACATCTATCCG
>DAOLFI010000522.1:0-3507 GCA_035326385.1 Niabella sp. | reverse complement strand
TAAATAAAAAGGTTTTAACCCAATTTACCACCAACTATTTTTCAGTACATTACCATAGCGTTTCATAAAGTACGTGTCTGCCAGGCGAGGCTCCCTGAGGACGAGTACGCGCGCCCGGATGTAAACCATAATCATACCACTGCTCTTTAGTTAAATCATTAATTATAGGCTGACCTGTGGCATCATAGGCATGAACCGGGTAAATTGGCCCCATGCCTCTGGCAAAACTAAAAGCGTTTACAAAACTATTTCCATTATCAGTAGCAGCATCACTGGCGTTATTAACGTTAGAAAGCACTCCGGATAAATTCAGTCCGGTTTTTAACCAGGACTTAACCTGGGAATTTACATTCATTCTGGCGTTAAACCTTCTAAAATCTGAACCTATAATAAACCCCTTGTCATTTAAGTATCCTAAAGAAAAGTAATAATCTGATTTATCATTACGACCCGACAAACTCATGTTTGCGTCCGTACGCATACCGGTTCTCACCATTGGAGCATACCAATCAAAATCATTATATAACAAAGTAGCGGAAGGGTTTAATTTGCCGTCAGTCCCCACTAACTGGTCACCAGGTACGTTAAATGGATTATACACCAAATTAGTGTATACATCTGCTGATGCCTTAGCTGCAGCCGCCGCCTCTGTAAGCGCCGGAGAAGCCGTGTACATTAAGTTGTTTTTTATCCCCTGCCACACTAATGGATAGTACTGCATAGCGTTGACTGTTTCATACTCAGGAATACCTCTTTCTGAATAACCTTGTACAAGGCTTGCTGAAAATGTTGGTTTTGCGAACTTACCTTTTTTAGTAGTAATGATCACCACACCATTTGCACCTCTTGAACCATATAAAGCAGAAGATGATGCATCTTTTAATACTGATACACTTTCGATGTCATTTTGATTGATATCGCCAATGCTGCCATCATAAACTGAACCATCTAATACATACAACGGACTATTCGATGCAGAGAAAGAACCAAAGCCCCTAATCCTAACACCTGCGGAAGCTCCCGGCTGACCATTAGAGGCTAATACATTGATACCCGGCGCCGCACCCTGTAAAGCAGCAGTTACGTTGGTAATAGCTCTGTTTTCTAAATCAGCAGCTGAAATTGAAGACACAGAACCCGTAATAGACCGCTTCTTTGCAGTACCATAAGCTACCACCACTACTTCTCCCAGTTCTGTTCCTGAAGTGGATAAGTTAATTGACAGATTAGCAGCATTACCAATAGCAACTTCTTTGTCTGCCATTCCTACAGCACTTATAACTAAAGATTTTGCCGTAGGAGCTACGTTAATAAAAAAAGAACCGTCCTCGGAGGTAACCGTACCCACCGATGTTCCTTTTACTATTACTGATGCGTTGGAAATTGGCGCCCCTCCTTCGCCTGTAACAGTTCCTGTAATTGTTCTTGTTTGAGACCATGCAATGCTTGTAAATAATAACAGCACAGTCATAAGCAGTAGCTTAGTTTTTCTCATGTAAAAATTATTTAAAGTAATTATGAAAACCTGGTACTAGTGCTCATTTGCAAGAATAGCACTATATAATATTGTAAAATAAAGGAAATTTTAGCAATAAAATACAAAATCTTAAACGTTTTTTTAACAATTACTTTTTAGTAAATATCTTAATTATTTAACAAATTCATAAAATTATGAGAGAATATCTAATCATTGTTTTTATATTTATTTTTTTAATACAAAACAGAGATTTTAGCCTAAAATTATCAAAATTGAAAAAACTACACATTAATATACATAGTATAAAACATGCGCAGGGAATATGTAACAAATGGCCGGGAAATATTTAATAGATACCAATACTGCCATTTATTATCTCAAGAAACCAGATTCCTGATGCAATAGTCGATGAGTTGGCTAAAGAGAGACCTGCAGAAGAACGAAACGGCGTAATGAAGGGGTTATGAATTTAAATGGAACGTCAGGGCTAAAACCAAAAAATCCGACTACCTTTTTACAGGGCTATTCCGAAGCCACCGTACAAGACAACATTGAGGAATTTCTTTCGTACCATCCAGAAAGCTTGTTTTTTGTTAACAGCGTTCAAAGTAATTATCCTGCAGGAATATTCTCTAATAGATTGTCTATTTCTTCTGAAACTTCTATATTAAGCTGGTTGGGTTGTTGATCCTGCATGAAATTCTTTTTGTTTAGAACGAAGGTAAAAAAAAGTTGCACTGTACCTTTTATAAAAATAGCCGCCCTTCAGGGCGGCCTATGAAAGCTATCCAAAAAATCTCTTTCCTCTTATTTATTCAAATTCGGATTATTCAAGACCTCAGCTTGAGGGATAGAAAATGTTAGTTTGGCATCATCGTAAGGAATTGTTGCATTGGCAGAAAACAAATGATTAGAGCCCCTTTTAACATCCTTTTTCAGGCGCTTCATTGCGAGGTATGCTTTACCCTCGCCCCACAGTTCAATTCTTGTTTGAAGATACACTTCATTCAATAAAGCGTCTCCTGATAAGTTATCAACATAACTATAATCTGTAAGGCGTAATTCAAGTAACTTTTTTAATGAATTTCTTGCATCAGTAGTTTGTCCTAACCTGGCATTGGCTTCAGCATTTAACAATACAAACTCGTCTGCACGCATATACACATAATCAGTTATTATATTTCTTTGCCCGCCAGCTGTACGACCCGGATCAAAAAATTTATACAACGGTCGCAATGTCGAATGAAATTGTTTTTTACGAATATCATCTGAACGAATTGCATCAAAAAGACCTCTGTCTATAGTTTTAGGATCCCCTGCCCAGGCATAGCTATAGGTATAGTAATCTACCTGTCCCCACCAGGACACCAGATCAAGCCCGTTTGCAAGCGTTAAATCCACTCCCCATATCCAGCTTGGTGTAGCAATATTATTGAATCCTGCTTCAGAGTTAGTAGCTACGGTTTCACCAGCAGCAATATCCAATACTGTTGCTTTTTTGCTGGTTAAAGAAAATTCGCCTGTAATTTCATTAGTCAGAGTTACCACCTGTTGCAGATCTGCATTAGTGCCTCTGGCAGATAAAACATAGGCCAGGAGCCCTTTAGCCACCCATTTATCTACCTGGTCTTTAGTTGCCCTTTCAAAAGTTTCCAGATAACTAATAGCCTCAGTTAAATCGTCAATAATCAAATCATATACTTCTTTCGCTGTGCTTTTGGGCTGGTTGGGTACTTCTGTATTAGTATAAATAGGCAGGATCTTTTCGGATTCGTTATAACCTTTGGAAAATAGCTGGGCCAGGTAAAAATACGCGTAAGCCCTCATTCCTTTAGCCTGTCCCATAATATGCTTTTGCTCGTCTGATTCCGGAACTACATCCGTACCCCCCAATGCATCAATTACATTATTAGCTCCAAATACTATGCGGTAGTAATAACGCCAGGGCTTATAATTTTCATTTCTTGTATAATCTATAGTAGCATTATACCTGGCCAGATTAGAGTACCAGCCATAGTTAAGCCCTGCTA
>DAOLFI010000521.1:0-3511 GCA_035326385.1 Niabella sp. | reverse complement strand
TCCGATACGATATAATTTACACATTCTTCAAAGCTATTCCGACTGACATTTATTTTACCATCATCGCTGAAAATGGCATCGCCTACCAGAGGAACACCTCCATAATGCTTTAACAGGGTGAAATAATACCAGGCACGCAAAAACCTGGCCTCCGCTGCTGTTCTTTTTTGCAGGTTTGCATCAAAAGGCAGTGTTGACACATGCTTCAGATACTGGTTAACAGCCCGTATTTGCTTATAGCCCGTTTTCCAGGCATCATCTGTTACGGTAGCCGGCGTTACAGATCCTGTAGCAAAGCCCGCCGAAGTAGCGGCAACTCCCACCCTGGGAACATCCGCTTCGGAAGAGGCTGCATCTAATCCCCCATTATCGGAAAACCGGGTGGGACTAAAGCTAAAACCAACATCTGCATAAATATTGCTTAAAAAACCCATTGCATAAGCACTATCGCTAAAAACGGTCTGTTCATTCAGGTTGGTAGTGGTTGTTTCTTCCAAGAATTTACTTTTAGAGCAACCAGGTGCCAGTAATACAACTATTACTACAGCCCACAGCCCTAAAAACAGCTTCGTATGGTTATATTTTTTCATAATTATAAGAAATCGTTTATCTTCTATATGCTTAGGTAACCTGAAAAAACAATTACCCCCACTCATGCATTTATCTAATTTTTTCATCCTGGTACTCTTTTGTTTATTAACCCGGCAATATGGCGGAAAAAAGGCAATGACGTTACATTGTAACGATGCAGTTGTTTAAACTTTTCAATTTTGCAGCAGGCGGTCGGGAAAAATGTGGTCCTGTTCTCATAGCTATTGGAAGACAAACGATGTATTTTTCCGTAAAAAGGCTTCGGGATCCGATAGCTCAGGGCACCCAGACATACAATTTTATACTATTTTCATATCGTTTAAAACCATTTAAACTTAATCAGCATTGTATCCGAATTTATACTACCTGTTCAGAGAAGTTTTGGGATTTGAATGGCCTTTTTTACAATATATAACAACTTTAGGTACTTCCATTGCCCTGGCGTTTGTATTTGGAATGTACTACCTGAGAAAAGACCTGGTTCAAAAAGAAGCGCTGGGCTATTATCGTTTTCAAAAAAATACGCTCCTCAATCCCTACAAACCGGCAAAAGTGCTGCCATCCAAAACATTGGGAACCATTGCCCTGCTTAATACGATATGCGGAATTGCGGTTGGTAAAATTTTTTATTTGTTTGAAAACAGCAATGAGCTGCACAATGCTCATAGTATCTTTTCACTTGCAGGAATTAATTATTTTGGTGCGCTGACAGGAATGTTAGTTTCTTCTACTGTTTATTATTACCGGAACAATATTAATCCTCTATCCGTTTTTGATTCGGCTGCACCCGGCTTTATTCTTTCGTATTGTATAGGAAGACTGGGCTGCCACGTTTCGGGAGACGGAGACTGGGGAATTGTAAATACAAAACCCAATCCCATAAGCTGGCTGCCTGACTGGTTTTGGGCATACGATTACCCTCATAACATTGCCGGCCAGGGCATCATTATGAATTATTGCGACTGGGGTAACTATTGTTATAAACTCCCCGACCCGGTATTTCCAACTTCCTTGTATGAAGCCATCGTTTGCTTTTTATTGTTTATTCTTCTTTGGCGAATAAGGAAAAAAGCACGCCCGGCAGGATTTGTAATGAGCATTTACCTGATTCTTTCAGGAATTGAAAGATTTTTAATCGAAGAAATTCGTGTCAATCCCATAATAAAAGGATGGGATATTACCCAGGCCCAGCTTGTAAGTCTCATTTTTATACTTACCGGAACAGCAATACTTTTACGCATAGCATTTCGGAAAGGATAACGATCTGCTATTATGATCAGCCGGATCAGCAAACCTGCTTCATGATTCAAAAACGTGGATTTTATCTATATGACAGCAATTGAGGCCTGTCACCCATTACCAGTTCCAGTGTTCCTCCTTTCATAATATCAAAATAATCAATATAGCACTTATCATAGACTTTGCCATTGAGCAATGCCTTTTGGATATATACATTAGCCGGTCCGTTATTTTTTGCCTTTATAGAAAATAATTTGCCATCCGGCAAGCGAATAACTGACTGCCGAAATAGCGGGCTTGTAATTTCGAACCGTGTACTTCCCGGTGCTACGGGATGAATACCGATGGAGGCCAGCACATACCAGGCGCTCATTTGTCCCACGTCTTCATTCCCTACTAATCCTTCTACCGAATTATGATAAGCGCTGTCACAGATAATGCGGGACCATTTTTGTGTTAGTGCAGGAACGCCTAACTGGTTAAATAAAAAGGGAACATGATGCACCGGTTCATTAGCGTGGTTATAATAGCTATTCCACATAAAGCTCTTTGGTGTTTTTTCGAAGAAGCTTACCAGATCAGCAATTACTTTTTCTTTGCTTCCCATCAGCGCTACCATACCCTCTACATCGTGCGGAACAAACCAGCCCTGCTGATAGGGGTTGGTCTCAAAAGTCCCATACCAATCTGTCAGGCGTCCCTCCTCAGGCCAGGGTTCCCAGCTTCCATCTGCATTGCGCGGACGAAACCAGTGATGCTCTTTATCCCAGATATTTTTATAGGCAAGCGAACGGCCGGCATATTTTTTTGCATCGTCATATTTGCCCAGCCCATTTGCCATTTGCGACAGGCACCAGTCAGCAAAAGCATATTCCAGTGTTTTTGCAATACTGCCCGGATCGTACCCCAGTTCACCATTTCCGAATTTTTCAACCGTGTTTACTGCATATTGATAGGCTTTTTGTACATCATAGTTCCGAATACCTTTTACATAAGCATCGGCCAAAACCACCACCGCAGGATTGCCCAGCATACAACCGCTGTATGCATTCAGCAGTTCCCAGCGCTCCAGGTAACTGCTGTCAGACTCATCGGCCAATGTTACCAGTGAGTTGATCATGTCATTCACCAGGCCGGGATTAATAATGGTTTGCAGGGGGAACTGGCTGCGAAACACATCCCAGCCACTAAATATGCTGCGTTTATTAAAACCCTTTGCAGGATGCACTTTTCCATCACCCCCGGTATAATTTCCATCCACATCAGTTACAATACGGGGATCAATCATAGTATGATATAAGGACGTATAGAAAACATACTTTTGCTCTTCGGTAGCGCCATCAATCGAAATCACGTTTAATGCCTCATTCCAAAGCTGCACAGCGTTCTGATGTACCCTGTCAAAATTCCAATCTTTAATTTCTGCTTCCAGATTTTTTTTAGCGCCTTCTATACTTACGAATGATATTCCCGTTTTCATCAACACCTGCTCGTTCTTTTTCGTTTCAAACTCTGTATAAAAGCCCAGGTGTTTTCCTTTGGCTTCACCCCTTCCAGATAAATCGGTCGCCTCTCTTTTGGAGAGGGGACTAACTATCGCATTAGCTATCCATTGCTGGTAATAATCACTTTCTATGGCCTCACGCTTACGACTGGCTGTGTCGGGAATGTTGGCGCTCCA
>DAOLFI010000520.1:0-3514 GCA_035326385.1 Niabella sp. | reverse complement strand
TTTACAAAACCAGAAAGCAGGCAGCATTTCTATATTGATCTTTTAGAGAAGTATGTTGGAAGGCAGTATCTTGACAATGCCCAAAACAAGTTAAAAAGTATTAACCCCTATGCTTTGACAGATGCAAGATTACGGTACCAGTTCTCATCCAATAGGTTTAAGGACATTAACCTTATCCTGATGGTGAATAACCTGTTTAATAAAAAATATGAGAATAACGGGTACACTTTCAGCTATTTGTATGATGGCTCCCTGACTACAGAAAATTATTATTTCACACAGGCCGGCATCAACTGGAATATTGGAGTAAGCTTTACTTTATAAGAGATGGCACAATCGTAATGTCTGACTAAAATTCATCAAATTCTCAAATCCCCTTCAGACAGTTGGCCGGACGTGTCAATTAATTTGCCACAAAGATTCTAAGATACACTTTTTAAAAACCTTGTGTATTCGGATCTTAGTGGCAAATTGTTCGCTATGCCATCAGAATCGCTGTAATTTTTTAAAAATGTTATATGCAGCCTGCAAAACTGAATACAATTTCTTATCTTGGAAAAGCTGCCTGACTAAGAGTCCTTATAATTTACCGTTTCAAAAAGCCAGGTTGAAAGACAAAACAAATATCCCGGGAAATTATAGTACCACAACGATACCAAGCAATAAATGAACTACCAGACATTTCAACCCAATAGTTACTTAAACTCGCTTGTAAAATGCTACTGGACTTTGGAAGTTCCACCCATGCCAGATCCGCCAAAACAACGTATTGTGCCTGATGGTTGTATGGAAATGATATTTATATTAGGCGATGATATAAAAAGATATACTTCAGAGAACGAATTTATTATTCAGCCCCGGGCTGTAGTGATCGGGCAAATCACGGAGCCCTTTATCATACAGCCTACAGGATATGTTTACTGTTTTGCGGTACGGTTTTATCCTTATGGATTTGCTAATTTTATAGATACACCTCTCAAAAATTTAGAGAACAAAGAAACCCCTATTGCTCAACTCTTCAAAGAAACAACAGCCCTTGAGTTGGAGCAAAAAATTATTCAAACTGCCGATACACAACAGCGGATTAAACTCATTGAAGCTTTCCTTTTAAACAGGCTTAATGAAAAAACTACAATTGATAATATTGTACAATCAACTATTGATGCACTTTTTGCAACGAGCGGGAGTTTGCCCATAAATGCAATTCTTAAAGAAAATTTATCTAAACGAAGACAACTCGAAAGGAAATTTTTAAAGCAGATCGGTATCAGCCCCAAACAATTGGGAAGGGTCATCAGGCTGCAAACCGCCTTAAAAATGTTGCTGAACCAGAAAAAAGAAACCCTTACCCGCATTGCTTATGAAAGCGAGTACTACGATCAGGCCCATTTCATCAAAGATTTCAGGGAACTTACAGGAAACAACCCCGCAGCATTTTTAACAGATGAGCAAATGGCTCTTTCCACACTTTTTTACAGCGAGGATTAAGGTGTCGCATTTTTACAATTCCAGGCTTTTTAAAAATTCTAATTTTAGTTCTTAAATAATAGTGCAAAAATGAAACAGATCATCGCCTGTGCAATGATAACCATTGCAATCAGTTTTTCGGCTTGTAATAACACAAAGACCGGGCAGGAAAGAACAGAAAAAACGCAAACCACAAAAGCAAATAATATGAACAACTTAATTTCAATCGTAGAAATTCCGGTAACAGATTTTCCGGGGGCGGTAAAGTTTTATCAAACCATTTTAGGCGTTACTATTGAAGAAATAAATATGGATGGAAATCAAATGGGCATATTGCCAAATGATGAAGGAACAGTAAATGTAGTTCTGGTAAAAGGCAGCGATTATAAGCCAACAACAGATGGCGCTGTCCTTTACCTGAACGCAGGAAACGATCTGCAACCTATGCTTGACAAAATAGGACAAAGCGGCGGTCAGGTAATTGTACCGAAAACTGAAATCAGTCCTGAAATGGGATACTTCGCTTTGTTCATTGACCCGGAAGGAAATAAGTTAGGGTTACATTCTATCCATTAGGCATATCAAAAAAAATACCATTTCCTACCTTATGGAAGGTTGTCTGCAAAGAAATCTTTATCCCTTTTCCAGATCACACGTCTGCATTTAATCAGCGCTGTTTAAAAACAATCAAAAGCTCAAAAGCCCTGTGATGTAAAAACTCACAGGGCTTTTTTAATATGATAAAGTTATTTTTATTCGCTGTCGAATGCTTCTTTCCAGGCCAAAATACCACCTTCCAAATTCACTGTTTTTTTAAATCCCAGTGAATCCAGGTAAAGGCAGGCAGCAGCGCTTCTTTTACCACTGCGGCAATGAATAATGATCTCTTCCTCTTCTTTTCCCGCAAGGGAGCCAATATCTCCATTTTGAATATCGCCCAGGGGAATTAAGGTAGCCCCTATATTATATTCTTCATATTCAGATGGTTCACGGCAATCAATGAGGTTTACCTGTTCACCATTGTCTATCCTTTCTTTCAGCTGCTGAACTGTTATGTTTTCCATATTTATTTAAAGTTTGATTTTAATAATTATATCTGGTACTATTCACCTCCTTCAAACAGACTATCTGCACCCCCGGGCTTCCCGGTCTGCAATGAATCTCTTACAGGTGCAGCTACACTCACCCAGATATCCATTACCTGGCCCGCGCGTATGCTGATAATATGCCCTTCATCATCAAATCTTTCAGGATTTTGACGGTACACATACGCATTGGCAGTATCCCTCACATCGGGGTTAGGAATAATGGATGCCAGCATAATACCCTTGCTTTCAAGCAGTACCCTTGCTTCATTAGTAGTAAGCCCTATAAGATTAGGAATAGCATAAGACGTCTGGCTTAGCTCAGAACCAATCACTATATCTATTTTACTGCCCATTGCTATCCTGGCTCCAGGCTGAATAGTTGCCCCATTATATAGCTGTTCTAATACAGAGTTTTTAGCAAAATCAGGACGGAAAGTAGTATCTCCCAGCTTGAGCCCGGCATTTTCCAGTACCATCAGCGCATTTCTGAAACTATATCCTACAATATTAGGCATTTCTATTTGGGGTGGAAACATCCTGTTGTAGGTTAAATAAACGGTTCTGGTAGATTTCACAACTTCCAGTTCATCCGGAACCTGCCTTATTACCTGTGTGGGAGCTAAAGTATCGTAATAAAGACTATCCTGGATCTCTACAGTAAAACCGGCATCGACCAAAATTTTTTGCGCCTCCGTTAATGTTTTTCCTACTACTCCTGGAACGGTTTTAGCACTATTATGATTAGTAAACCAACCTAACGAGCTGATCACACCCACAAAAAGCAGCACAGCTAATAAAACCCCAACCAATATATTTACCCAAAGCGGTTTATGTGTAATAAATTTAAACATCCCAAAAAATTATTTAGTAAATATAACGTTTACCCAAAACATTCTTCTACCAGTAAAGTATAAAAATCTTTTAAGTTTCCGCCTGCTGCTACTACCTGTTGCGGGATA
>DAOLFI010000519.1:0-3530 GCA_035326385.1 Niabella sp. | reverse complement strand
TAAAAGTTGAAAGCCCGCCTGACCGGACGGGCAGGGTTGATAAGGCTATTATAAACCGACATGAAATTTTTCAGGCTTATATTCCACAAAGGAAGCATGAAAAATTTTATCAAAGGTTCCTCTTGGCCAAAAGCAATAATAAAATATACAAGAGAAAGTTATGATAATAGCGATCATTTATGTGGGATGAGTAATAATAGGGACGCCGACGCTGTGCGACGCAATACCGGTGCCCTATATTCATTTGCCAGGTTAAAAGAAATATAAGATGAGTAATAATAAAAAACCTTTTATTGATATACGGCGGGGAGAAATGGCCTTTTTTGTAGCGATTGTAATTGGGCTGGTAATTGGTACGCTGATCAAAAAAGTGAGGCTGGGCCTGATGCTGGGCCTGATAATTGGTTTGGGTATTGTTTTTCTCAATGGTATCCGCGCAAAACGATAAGCTATGTATGATAACGATGATAAACCCCCTTTGTTCAGCTCGTGGAATATATGGTATGTGCTGGTAGTGCTGATACTGGTGGCATTGATCCTGTTTTTTTACTATTTGACTAAAAAATTTTCATGAGGCCTTTTGATTGGATAGTGCTTGCAGGTACACTTATACTCATTATTTTGTATGGGGTGTACAAAAGCCGGGGTAGCAAAGACCTGGAGGGCTACTTCCTGTCCAACAGGAGCATGCCCTGGTATATTATTTTGCTCAGCATCATGGGTACACAGGCAAGCGCGGTTACTTTCTTAGCCGCGCCTGGCCAGGCTTATACAGACGGGATGCGCTTTGTGCAGTATTATTTTGGATTGCCATTGGCAGCTATTGTTATTTGCATTTCTTTTGCACCGGTTTTCAGCAGGCTGAAAGTATATACTGCCTATGAATATTTAGAGAACAGGTTCGATGCAAAAACAAGGACTTTTACATCCCTCCTGTTTTTATTACAAAGAGGCCTGTCAACTGGTATCAGCATTTTTGCTCCCTCTCTGATATTGTCTGTGCTGTTTGGCTGGAATATTTACCTTACCAATCTTTTAATGGGCGGGCTTTTAATTATATACACTGTTACCGGTGGGGCCAAATCAGTGGCTTATACACAGCAGCTACAGTTTTTTATTATCATGCTGGCTTTGTTTTTAGCCGGTTATTATATGGTGTCCCAATTACCGGAAGGCATCGGTTTTACAGACGCTTTAACGGTGGGAGGAAAGCTGGGCCGGTTTAACGTGATCACAACAGGGTTTGAAGACGGAAGCTTTGATTGGGGCGACCGCTATAATATTTTCAGCGGTATCATAGGAGGCTTTTTTTTAGCGCTTTCTTATTTTGGAACCGACCAATCGCAGGTGGGACGCTATTTAACAGCAAAGAATCTAAAGGAAAGTCGTACCGGTTTGCTGATGAACGGCATTGTAAAAGTGCCGATGCAGTTCCTGATCCTGCTGTTAGGCGTTTTGGTATTTGCATTTTACCAGTTTCATAAAGCGCCGGCCTTTTTTAACCAGTATGAAATAACAAGGCTTGAAAAATCTCAGCACAAGGATAAGCTGAATGCGTTTCAACAGCAACTATCTGCTATTGATGAAAAGAAATTGTCTGTGTTAGGCGATTATACGAAGGACGGTAATAACGATGGGATGTTTGCGCAGCTATCGAAGTTACAGGACAGTGTGAATGTGATACGGACAGGCATCAGGCAGTTAGTAAAAGAAAATGGCGGCAGTGATAATGATACCAATTATATTTTTCTGCGGTTTGTGATTGATTATTTACCTGAAGGGTTAGTAGGGCTGATCATTGCAGTGATTTTCCTTGCCAGCTGGGGCAGTATTGCGGCTGCCGTAAACTCACTGGCATCGAGCACGGTTATTGATATTCACAAAAAATATTTTACAAGGGCCACACGTGGTGATTATAGCTATTCTAAGATTTACACTATTGTATGGAGCCTGTTTTGTATTGGCGTAGCCATGTTTGTATCTAACTGGAGCAGCAGCCTTATTGAAGTAGTGAACATATTAGGCTCTTTATTTTACGGAACCATACTTGGTGTATTCCTGGTAGCTTTTTATGGTAAAAAAGTAAAAGGCAACGCTGTATTTACAGCTGCAGTAATTACAGAAATTGTGATCATAGCCTTATTTATCCTCAACGAATATGATACCATCAGCCTGGGATTTTTGTGGCTGAACATGATAGGCGCTTTGATGGTGTACCTGCTGGCGATCATTTTGCAAATAACTGTTTACAACAGGAGATCATCACTTCGCTGATTTCCGGTATATCCGGGTGCATAAAATTATTTCCAGTAACCTCCTTAACACTGGCAGGGTGACCTGTCAGGCACTATTATAATGGTGATTGCCGATATAGGTTTTGCAACCAACATCAAAAAAATCCTTTTATGCCGTAGCGCCTAAAAACTTTATCTACGGTTTATAATTTTTACCTGTTTCTTAAAAAAGCTATTTTTTTCTTAAGGGTTGGCTACTCTAAAAATTGACTTATATCTGAATGATGCTACTTAAAAGAGGGCTTGTCTTTTTTCTAACGATATTTTTGAAAACTACACAACTGTTAAATGAAATCGCATCGCAGAGAATTTGTAAAAAATGTGGCAGGAGGCATCGGCTTGCTATCGCTACAAGCTATAACTCAAATGCCAGGAGCGTTATTAAAGCGTCAATTAAAAATCGCTTGTGTCGGGGGGCATCCTGATGATCCGGAAACCGGTTGTGGTGGGATATTGGCCAGGTTCTCAGAATTGGGACACTCCGTCACTATAATTTATCTTACCCGTGGAGAGGCCGGAATCCCCGGGAAAAGCTATAGTGAAGCTGCAAAGATAAGAACGAAGGAAGCGGAAGCCGCCTGTGCTATTCTGAAAGGGGAACCCGTCTTCCTCGGCCAGATAGATGGTAATACCATGGTTAACAGCGATTGGATAAATAAGCTTCAGTCCTTATTGGAAAAGTTACAGCCCGACATCGTTTTTACGCATTGGCCTATAGATGATCATATAGATCATCAATCCGCCAGTTTGCTAACCATGCAGTCTTACTTTCGGATGCAGCGTTCCTTCTTGCTTTATTTTTTCGAAGTATGCATTGGACACCAGACAAATGTATTCAGGCCCACCGAATATGTTGATATTACCGAAGTACAGGCACAAAAGCGCAAGGCAGTGTTTGCTCATGTCAGTCAAAACCCATCTTTGATTTATAGCCAGGACCATGATATGATGGAAGCATTCAGGGGCAGGGAGATGGGAACAAAAGCAGCAGAAGCTTTCGTTAAAATGATTGACTTTCATGGCGCCGGTATGCCTGGATTATTTTGAATAATTCAGAAGCAACGAAATCCTGAAAGGCCCGGACCGTAAAATATTAAGCTCTGCGCTAAAATATCATTATAGAAGCAATAAAATTTTGCTTGAAAAAATCAGGTGGGCTTTAAGGGTTGGTTTGCAAAAAAAATGACTTATATATGAAACAGGATGTTGGAATAGGCACCATCTTGTTATATAATA
>DAOLFI010000518.1:0-3531 GCA_035326385.1 Niabella sp. | reverse complement strand
ATTAATAACCAGGTAGACGCTATACGGTACCTGGTTGAAAGCGATGCAAAGATTGAAGCCAGGCTAAAACCCGGTTACTTGGTGGGACTTACAGATATATTGAGGCACATGCGCACGGGATGGCTTAAAAGAGAAGTTTATCCCACGCATTTCGCGCAAATATTCTCGCTTTATAAAAAGTTGATAGAAGTCAATACAGCTAAAGAATCTATTGTTCCTTACCTGCAGCATTTCCCTTACGATGTGGTTTATACAGCAACCCTGCCAAGAGTATTTGAAGAAAATCCCGGCTTTAATGAGATGAAAGATGTGGTGCTGTTAAAGTATGCGGAACAGTATCCTAATAAAACATTTTATACCCTTACCAAATACATCGGCTCCAAACATACTGACAGCCTGATCAGAGCGATAGGGCGCCAATACCCCGAGCAGCTATACTCCTATGCCCAGGCTGGTAATGCGCTGGGCAATAAAATAAGAAATATAAAAGATGACAATTTTGTAAAAACCGTGGTAGGCCTGTCTGAAATGAAAAGCGGGCAGATATATTTCCCCTTTTTAGACAACCTGGTAAAAGGAAAAATAACAATGGCCGAGCTGGATGCAGCTAAAGACGATCGTGTAAAATACTATCGCCTGCTGGTAAAAACACAAATAGATTATGCCCGGCGTGCTTTAACCGGAGATATAGCTGTTGGATTCAATGAGTTGACCAACAGGCTGCAAAAAAAAGGTAATGATGAGTTTGTAAACGAAATAAATGCCTTACATGAATTGCCGAACGCAGCAAGGTTCAAATGCCTTCTGCCGCTAACAGCACAGGAGCTTTATTACCTGGCAGTGCTTTCCGATGGGTTGATCTATACCAGCAGCTATACTGCCGGCGTTTTCCCTGCAATGATGAGCAAGATCAATAACCGGGGCGACTCATTGCTCTTAAGCGTTTCATTTGATCATTACAGGAAATTTATACGGCAGGCTGCGGGATATAATACCTTAAAAACCTTTTTCACCACGTTTAAAAACAACCAGGAAGCTACCAGCCTGATGACAGCTTTTGTAAACGGCCTTGAAAAATCAAAAGGACTGGAAGACGGCGTGGATGTTGCCGATTCCTATGCAAGCCTGTATGAAACTTTGCCTGATCTTGCCCGGCAAATGCTGGTTAATGTAAAAACCAACTACCGGAGAAACCTGCAATCAGGCAATAAACGTGGTATTGCTATTTACAATATTCTTGATAAGCTGTTTTTATCAGCAGATGCCACTAAAAATATTAACCTCACCAAAGAACTGGGTATACCCCCGGTTTATAATATTCCTTTCGGCAATTTCACTAATGAGAAAGGAGAGATCATTACCCAGATGTTTTTTTATGGCGATGAGGATGGCATGATGGATTTCGACATTTTTGTGCGTACGTTCAACAACGATCCCAAATGGAAAGTAGACCAAAGTAACAGCAAATTTGTGGTTGCTAAAACAACTTCGGGTGCTCCTGTATACGTATATGCCAACAGGCCCCTGGCCAATACGCCGGACGAGGACTTTGTTGCCCAAAATGCTATGCAGGAATATTTTGAGAAAAATAATCTTTCCCCTACGGTTACTTTTCACCGCGGGCACAGTTATCATGCGCCAACCAGTGTAAGCTATATTACCCCTACCTCGCGCGTGGTATTCATGGGCTCCTGCGGCGGCTTCTTCCTCATAGACTCCATTCTTAAAAAATCTGGTGATGCCCATATTATATCATCCAAGCAAACCGGTTACCGCGATATCAACCTGCCGTTTATAAGGATCTTCTTAGAAAACCTGCGCCTGCGTAAGGATGTGGACTGGATCCCTTTCTGGAAAGAGTTCAGGGCCGCAGCCAATATTACCGGTATGGAAGATTATATTCCTCCCTATAAAAACCTGGGAGCCTTGTTCATTAAGGCATATAAAAAAGAAACCGGGGAAGAGGATATTTAAAATAAATTATCTTGCATTTTAATGCCGCAGGAAAAAAAGCTATTTTTTGATATTTCCAAGCTAAGGCGCATATTTCAATATGCAGCACCTTATAAAGTCAGGTTTTATTGGTCGGTGGTACTGGCGATACTTCTGGCAGCGCTCACTCCCGTACGTCCTTTGCTTATTCAGCTAACGGTAGATAAATACATAACACAGTCCCTTCCCAGGATGGTGGTATATATTACTATTATACAGATCGGTATTATTTTAATAGAAACAGTCATGCGTTTTGTATTCTCCTATATTACTGCATGGCTGGGACAGGCTGTGGTAAAAGACATGCGTGTAGCCGTTTATAAAAAAATATTGGGACTTAACTTACGCCAGTTCGACAGAACGCCTATAGGTACATTAACCACACGCTCCATTAACGATATAGAATCTATCAACGAAATTTTTTCAGATGGTTTAATACCTATTATTGCCGACCTGCTTTCTATAGTTTGTGTGCTGACCTATATGTTTTGGGTAGACTGGCAGCTTACGCTTATAGTGCTCATCCCCTTCCCTATTATGATCATTGCCACTTATTACTTTAAAGAAAGCATCAATAAGTCTTTTTTTAAAGTAAGAAACGCAGTGGCCGCTTTAAATGCCTATGCACAGGAGCACCTGTCAGGAATGAACGTGGTACAGGCCTTTGCAGCAGAAAGAAATGAGTTTAATAAGTTCAAAGCAATTAATAAACAACACCGCAACGCCAATATCAACGCTATTTTTGCTTATTCTGTTTTTTTCCCGGTAATAGAAATTGTACTGGCGCTGTCTATTGGCCTGGTAGTTTGGTTTGCCGCTAAAGAAGCCCTCCACCTCCAGCAAAGCCAGCAGGGCGTTATTGTTTCCTTTATCCTTTGCCTTAATTTATTGTTCAGGCCGTTAAGGATGATTGCTGATAAATTCAATGTGGTACAGATGGGCGTTATTGCTAGTGACCGCGTGTTCACCGTATTGGACAATGACGATGAGGAGAAAACGCCTGAAGGCGGCTATATCCAACCTGAAAAACGCGTTGAAGGAAGCATGGATTTTAAAAATGTAAGCTTTGCTTATGTGGATGAGCACTGGGTGCTCAAGGATGTTAGTTTTGAAATTGAACCCGGACAAACCGTGGCAATTGTGGGCCATACGGGCAGTGGCAAAACTACCATCATCAGCCTTATCAACCGATTCTATAACATTCAAAAGGGATCAATTGAGATAGATGGCATCGACATTAAAAAATTATCAACAGATTACCTGCGTGAAAATATAGGAGTGGTGCTGCAGGATGTATTTCTTTTTTCAGGCTCTATCATGGATAATATTACCTTGCGCAATCCTGACATTACTAAAGACCAGGTTATAGCAGCTGCCAAAATGATCGACATGCACGATTTTATTATGCGCCTGCCCGGTGGCTATGATTATAATGTAAAAGAGAGGGGCGCCACTTTATCGCTCGGGCAGAGGCAGCTGATCTCCTTTATAAGAGCACTTTTATATAACCCTTCTATTTTAGTGTTAGATGAAGCTACT